>NZ_MBEM01000159.1:0-11157 GCF_001954045.1 Mycobacterium sp. SP-6446
TCGACGCCACCATCCGGACCGAGGCCGATGACGACGTCGTCGCCAGCGCGCGGACCGCGATCGAGGCCGTTACCCGGTCGCTGCGGCAACGGACGCGGCCGGTCGGGGTGAGCTACCGCGTCGAGGATCGCCCGCTGCCCTTGGGTAACGCCGCGGTCGGCGTATGCAACCCGATCGCCCCGCCGATCGTCGTCCGTCACGACGGCAACGGGCGCTGCTGGAGCGAGTTCACCCTCGGGTCCGCGTACGAGGGTCCGCCCGGCCGGGTGCACGGTGGCGTCAGCGCCCTGGTGCTCGACCACATGCTCGGCGAGGCGGCCAGCGACGGATTGTCCAAGGCGCGTTTCACCGGCACCATCACCGTCAAGTACCTGCGCGGCACTCCGCTGGGCCCCCTTCGCTGCGACGCGTGGATCGACCGCAGCGAGGGCGTCAAAGTCTTTGCGCGCGGCACCATTTCGGACGCGCAAGGGGTAACGGTGGAGGCGGAAGGCATCTTCATCGAACCGGCGTGGGCACGGGGAACAGAATGAAGTTTTACATCAGCAGTGCGTTCTTGAACACCCGGGAGATCGTCGAGATCGCCAAGGCCGCTGACGAACTCGGCTACGACGGCATCGGCATCCCCGATCACGTCGTCAACCTGGAGACCCTGCAGACCCCGTATCCGTACACCAAAGACGGGCAACGGCGATGGCAGCCCTTCACCGACTGGCCCGATCCATGGGTCCTCGTCGGCGCGCTGGCGCAGGTCACCAACCGGCTTCGGTTCGTCACCACCGTGTACATCCCCGCAATGCGCAATCCGTACTCGGCGGCGAAAGCCATTGGCACGGCCGCGGTTTTGGCGGCCGGTCGGGTGGAGCTCGGTATCGGGGTCGGTTGGTGCAAAGAGGAGTTCGCTTTGATGGGTGAGCAGTTCGCCGCTCGAGGCAAACGCACCGACGAAATAATCGATCTAATGCGGGCGCTGTGGCAGCCGGGCTGGACGGAGTTCGAGGGCCAGTTCTATCCGACGCCGCGGCTGGAGATGCAGCCCACGCCGCCGCCGATACCGGTCTATGTCGGCGGGCTGAGCGAGGCCGCATTGCGCCGCGCCGCACGCAACGACGGCTGGATCGGGGACCTGATCAAGACCGATCGCGCCATCGAGGCGGTGGGCCGGCTGCGCGAGCTGCGCCTCGAAAACGGCTTGTCCATGGACGATTTCACCATCCTGACGCCGCTGACCGACGCATTCACCACCGCCGACTACCGGCGCGCCGCCGATGCCGGTATCACCGGCATCATCACCATGCCGTGGATGTTTTACACCGGCCCCGACGCGAGCCTGTCCGACAAGATCGACGGGATGCAACGTTTCCGTAAGGATTTGGCGCTGGACGGCTAGACGCGAAGTTTCGACCACGCCATACTCGGACCCATGTCATTCACGGTGGTGTTCAAAAACGGTGTACCGCGGGACTATGGCGTGTTCGACAGCTTCGAGATCACCGATGCGGGCGTGTTACTGATCCGCATGCAGCGCCAGGATGTCAGCAGGCACTATGTAGCTCCCGGCGGTTGGCTAGAGGTCGTCGAGATGGCCGAAGGACAGCCCGTCAAGATGTCACGCGGGATAATGGGCTGCCAAAACCCCTAATTACTTTGCACCACAACCTAATTGGCTTCATCCAAGGACAGGGAACATGAAATATCAAACCGGTGTCGCGGCGATCGCCATGGGTTTGGCCGTGTCGGGGTGTAGCAGTTCGCCGAATTCCAGCACTGACACGACTACGACGGCGTCCAAGACGGCCACGGCCTCAGTGTCACAAGCTACGACGACCGCGAGCACGGGCGGGGATCTGAAATCGCTGATCCCCACACCGGCCAACGCGACGAGGACCGACGGTCCCGACTCGATACACGACAACGGCATCCATCTGCATTTCTTCGTCAACGGATCGCCGAAGGATGTGATGAGTGTGTACAAGGCTGCGCTCGAAGGCATGCAATGGTCAGTGTCCGTGCAGAGTGCGGGTGGGAGCGGCGGAGGCGGAGGCGCGACCATGACCGGCATCAACGGCAACGCCTACGGGGTGTTCACGGGTGGCGGCTACGGCGGCACGACCGACGTCGACGCCTGTGCATGGCCATCGCAGCCCACCAACACCGACTGTGGCCGCGGCGGCCGATGAACTGACGAGACGGCATCCTGTTCGAATCCTCGGGGCATTGCGGCGTGGTCCAGATCAGTTCCGGAAAATAAAAGTGCGACACTGGTTGAAGTAGCGGTAAAACCGCCGCTACCCGTCCGTACCACAACTCGCGGTGGTAGCAGCCCTCCCAGCCGGTGCGGTTCCCGGAAGGTCATACATGAAAGCACTCGGGATTGCGGTGGCAGCCGTCTTGGCGTTCGCCCCGTTCTCGGTGATAACCACCGCGCCAGGTGTGGCGCAGGCGGCGCCGTGCGCCGGCGCCGGGGCGGACCCCGGACGCTGCCAGTACTGCCAGTTTTTGGTCGGCGCGTACCACACGTCGAACGGGGGCGTGTGCAGCGAAGACCCGGCGCCGCGCCCCGCCCAGGCGCCGCCGAGCAGGGTGCCGGTACCGCTTCCGGCGGCCCCGGCCCCGCCGGTGCCGGTGAATGTGCCGTCCGTGCCTACCCCGGAGGTCGTTCCGCCGAGTCCGCCGTCTCCGACGACGGTTGCCGTGCAGACCCCGAAGATCCCGCCCAACACCGGCGTGCCGGGAGGCGCGGCGGTGGTGACACCGCCGAAGGGGCTGGATGCGTCGCCGCAGGCGATCGCCGCCGCCAAGAATGCTCCGGCGACCAGGGTCAATCCAGGTACCGCGCACCAGATGCAACAGCTGGTGGACTTCAACCGCCAGGTCCAAAACGTGGTCAACGCCCACGGCGGCAACGTTGACGTCGTCAAGGCCGACAACCAGACGCTGGCCCGCCCCCGGCACTGGGACTACCTCGACTACGACACCTACCACCGCCCGAGCCTGTACAACCCGCTCAACCAGGCGATGACCTTCCGCTTCACCTACAACGGCGCCGCCCGGGAGGCGTACGTGCCGGCCGGCGGCCGCGTCGTGCTCGACATCGCCACCGCAGGCCTGTTCCCGTTCACCGCGGTCGGCGACAGCTATGTGGCGTCGGGCAGTTTCTACGGCGGGGCCTGGATACCACCGGACGGCTGGAGCGGGCCGCCGCCGCCGAGCTACACGCCGCCGGCGCCGGAGGCGTACCAGGACGTCTCGGTGGCTGTCCCCGCCGCCGCCCAGACCGTGCAGGTCGGCCAGGTGGGACTGGTGGGGCACGACGCCAGCCAACCCGCGGGCGGCCAGGACACGTTCCTGCTCGACGACACCACGTTGGCCTGGGGTCAGATCAACGATCCCGGCAGCAGCGCCCAGATCAAGGTGACCAAGACCCAGTCGCTGCCCGGCGTCGGTCCGACCGACAACGGCAGCTACCTGGTGGCGCTGACCGCTCAACACGACGCACCCGCTCAGCCCAGCGAACCCTGGTGGCCCATCCCGCTGCGGTTCGGGGGCTTCGCGTTGGTCGTGGGCCTCGTCGCCTGGGTCATCAACCGCCGCAGGCGCGCCGCGGAGCCGACCGCCGGCCCCTAGGAAGGAAGGGCCAGGACCGATGAACCTCGACGACGACTCCGTGACAACACTGGAGGATCTCAGGGGCGATCTGGCGCAACGGTACAAGCGGACACCGACCGGCGGCAGCACGGTCGACGGCTCAGTCGCTGACGCCGACATGACCGCGCTCGAGCGCGACGGCTACGTCATCTGGGAGAACCTGCTCAGCGCCGAGGAGTGCGCACAGATTCGGGAGGTCGTGCGCCCTTGGCTCGGGCACACCGGACGCAACTCGTTCGAGGGCCGTCGCACCCAGCGCATCTACAGCGTGCTGAGCAGGACCCGGGTCTGCGATCGCCTCGTCGACCATCCCCGGGTGCTCGCGGTGCTCGACCGGCTGCTGATGCCCAACTACCTGCTTTCGGCCTTGCAGGCCATCAACATTCAGCCCGGCGAGGCCGCGCAGCTGGCTCACCATGACGACGGCTTCTACCCGATTCCGCGGCCGCGGGCACCGCTGGCGGCGGCAACGATTTGGGCGATCGACGATTTCACCGCCGACAACGGCGCCACGGTCCTGTACCCCGGCAGCCACCGCTGGGGCAAGCGCCGGCCCGGCGCGGGCGATCAGCCGCTACCGGTCGTCATGCCCGCCGGCTCGTGCGTCTTTTTCGTGGGCACCCTCTGGCACGGTGGGGGCGCCAACACCAGTGATCGGGAGCGCCTCGCGGTCACGGCGCAGTACTGCCAACCGTGGCTGCGGCCGATGGAAGCCTTCACGCTGTCCATATCGCGCGAAATCGCTCGCAACGTATCCGATGACATTCGGCGCATGCTGGGCTACAGCATCCACCCGCCATTCGTCGGCGCGGTCGACGGCCTGCACCCGCTACGCCTGTTAGAACAGGGCCCGTAGGCCCCGTGAGAAAAAGGAAGAACCATGAAGAGGGCAATATTGACCGTGTTGGCGGGAGCAACCGTAGTGCTGGCGCCCGTCGGCATTCCGCCACCACAAGCACACGCCGGCGACGACCCCTGTGCCGCCATCACCGATCCCGCTGCCTACCAGGATTGCATCAGCGATTACATCACCAGACGCGAGCAGACCCAGTGCGACGCGAGCTCCAATCACGGCCAGCTGGGCCAACTTTGCGGCTAACAGGGTTCCCGCTAGGTCACGGACACCAAGGCGGGATCGGGCAGAACTTGAGGCCCGGTGGTGCCGGCGGCGGTGGAGGCGGACTGTCGCCCTCGAAGATGTTTTGAGCAACATTTCCCTGCCCGGGCGTGACATACCAGTAGGTGTGGCAGACGTTGTTGTCCCAAATTACTGGGTTCACGCGCTGATTTCCGGTGTGCACCGGTGCCATCCCGGGGCACCAGCGGCATGGCCCCGCGGGGTGGTCATCGGGGCAGCCCGGCCAGGCATGGTTATCCAGCGGCACGGGACCGGGCTGGGCCTGGGCGGTACCGGCGCTCATCGCCACCACGCCCGCGACGCCGCCCCACAGCAGCACAGCCGTTGATAAGCCGACGATTGCTCGCCTCACGAACCCGGGATTATTCTCCGCGGCGGCCGAGCGTGTACAGGGAATACGCGCAAATTGCGGCATTCGTTTCATGGTGGTGCCTTCGCTTGGTCTCAGCCCCGTAGTGGGACTCGCACCAAGTGGACACCGCCCGCGCTGCTACCGATCCCAAGCTCTTGCCCATCCCTGACCCGTGGCTGGGCCGCGGGTCAGGGGGTTAGCTGGGCGTAAACGTCTGCTCAGACGCCTTAGACGTCGAAGTACAGCGAGAACTCGTAGGGGTGCGGCCGGATCTGGACCGGCAGGATCTCGTTCTCGCGCTTGAAGCTGATCCACGTCTCGATCAGGTCGGGCGTGAAAACGCCTCCCTCGGTGAGGTATTCGTGGTCCTCTTCCAGGCGGTCGATCACCGCGGACAGCTGGGTGGGCGCCTGCGGGATGTTGGCGGCCTCTTCGGGCGGCAGCTCGTAGAGGTCCTTGTCGACCGGCGCCTGCGGCTCGATCTTGTTCTTGATGCCGTCCAGGCCGGCCATCAGCATCGCCGAGAACGCCAGGTAGGGGTTGCCCGACGAGTCGGGGCAACGGAACTCCAGCCGCTTGGCCTTCGGGTTGCTGCCGGTGATCGGGATGCGGACACATGCCGAACGGTTGCGCTGGCTGTACACCAGGTTGATCGGCGCCTCGAAGCCCGGAACCAGCCGCTTGTAGGAGTTCACCGTCGGGTTGGTGAACGCCAGCAGCGAGGGCGCGTGATGCAGCAGTCCACCGATGTAGTGGCGGGCGGTGTCCGACAGACCGGCGTAGCCCGTTTCGTCGTACATCAGCGGGCTGCCGTCCTTCCACAGCGACTGGTGCGTGTGCATGCCCGAGCCGTTGTCGCCGAACAGCGGCTTCGGCATGAAGGTGACCGTCTTGCCCGCCTGCCACGCGGTGTTCTTGACGATGTACTTGTACAGCTGCATGTCGTCGGCCGCATGCAGCAGCGTGTTGAACTTGTAGTTGATCTCGGCCTGGCCGCCGCTACCCACCTCGTGGTGGCCCTTCTCCAGGCTGAAGCCCGACGCGATCAGGTTGTGCAGCATCCTGCTGCGCAGGTCGACATAGTGGTCGACGGGGGCAACGGGGAAGTACCCACCTTTGGGGCGGACCTTGTAACCGCGGTTGGGGCTCCCGTCGGTTTCGTTGGGCGCGCCGGTGTTCCACCACCCCGAGATCGCGTCCACCTCGTAGAAGGAGCCGTTGGTGCGCGAGTCGAAGCTCACCGAGTCGAAGATGTAGAACTCCGCCTCCGCGCCGAAATACGCGGTGTCGGCGACGCCGGTACTGATCAGGTAGTTCTCCGCCTTACGCGCGATGTTGCGGGGGTCGCGCGAGTAGGGCTCGAGGGTGAACGGGTCGTGGACGAAGAAGTTCAGGTTCAGCGTCTTGGCTTCGGTGAACAGGTCGATGCGCGCGGTCGCCGGATCGGGGAGGAGCAGCATGTCGGATTCGTGGATCGACTGGAACCCGCGAATCGATGAGCCGTCGAAGGCCAAACCGTCCTCGAAGACGCTCTCGTCGAAGAACGAAATCGGAATCGTGAAGTGCTGCATGATGCCGGGCAGGTCACAGAACCGGACGTCGACAAATTCGACGTCCTCGTCCTTGGCGAGTTTGAAGACGTCGTCGGGCGTCTTTTCCGTCACTGAATGCTCCTTTACCTTGGTAATCCGCGGCCTGACGCTATGGAGACGATATTGCCCACCCGTCAACCACGTGTTGCACGGAGGTTACGTGACCACGCGTCCCACGACAGAAAGCGGAGCACAGGTCGGGTTCTATTGTGGGGCCCATGGACCGCAAGATCGTAACTGGTCTCGCCCGGCGGCGCAGCGTCGGGCTGTCCTCTTTTCGGACCGAGACGGCCGGCCGATGACGGCGGGGACACCGGGATCGCGCCCGGCCTATCCCGGCGAGGCGCTCGGGTTGCCCGAACGCGGGCCGGGATCGCTGGCGCCGATGGGAAAACGGCTGGTGGCGTTGCTCATCGACTGGCTGATCTCCTACGGCCTGGCGGCGCTGGCGATGGGTTTCGGTGTCATCTCCAAGGAGATGTTGGCGACCTCGGTGCTGGTTGTTTGGTGGGTGCTCGGTGTCGTCGCCGTCCGCCTGTTTGGTTTCACACCCGGGCAATTGGTGCTGGGGCTGGGTGTGGTGGCGCTCGACGGCCGGCTCGGGCTGGGCCGGCTGGCGGTGCGGGGACTGCTCGTCGGGTTGGTGGTCCCGCCCTTGTTCACCGACTGGGATGGGCGCGGGCTGCAGGACCGGGTGACCGGCACGGCCGTCGTGCGGCGCTGAATTGGATATTGGCCGCTACTTGCGGCGGACGGTGCGCTGCACGCCGCGCATCTTGCCGGCGTTCGGCAGCGGCCCCTTCGGCATGACGGCGGCACCGGCCCGCGTTCCCAGCGCGGCCAACCGCGACTCCAGGTTGTCCATCTGCTTGACGGTGATGTTGGCCGGAAGCCGGGTCAGGTGGCGCTCCAGTTTGCCCAGCGGAATCTCGCCCTCGCCGGTGCCGACGATGATGTCGTAGATCGGCACGTCGCCGACCAGCCGCGCGGTGCGCTTTTTCTCCTGGGCCACGAGCGGTTTGACGCGGGCGGCCGCTCCCTCGCCGACCAAGATGACACCGGGCCGCCCGAGGACCCGATGCACGGCGTCGAAGTGACCCGTCGCGGCGACACCGGGGGTCACCCGCCACTTGCCGCGCAGATTGTCCAGCACCCACGCCGCGGCGCCGGTCTGACCTTCGGCTTTGCGGTAGATCGACCGCTGCGCGCGGCGGCTGAAGATGATGAAGGTGACCAAGCCGCCCAGCACCACGCCGAGCAGGATCAGGCTGATCATGGTGAATCCGCCGACCACGATGCCGGCGGCCACCGAGGCGCCGACGATCAGCACGAACGCGCTGATCATGTACGGCAGCAGGCGCTTGTCCTCCCGGCGCTGAATGTTGAACGCCTGCCACAACTGAGCGCGGCGCTCCCGCGCGGCCGCCTTGCGCGCGGCCTGCGCCTGCGCCCTGGCGGCCTTGTTCTCGGCGGCAGTGCGGGGTTTAGCCATAGTCACCAAGGATACGTACGTGCGGAGTCGGCTAGCGTGCCGAGGCGCCCGAGGCCCGGGTGCGTGCGGCCTGCTCGTAGAGGCGGCCCGCCCGGTACGACGACCGCACCAGCGGCCCGGCCAGCACCCCGGAGAACCCCAGTCCCTCGGCGTGCCCCGCGAACTCAACGAACTCCTCGGGTCGCACCCAGCGCTCGACGGGATGGTGACGCGTCGACGGCCGCAGGTACTGGGTGATGGTGACGATGTCGCAGCCGGCGTCACGCAGGTCGGCCAGGGCGGTGCGCACCTCGTCAGGGGTTTCGCCCAGGCCGAGAATGAGGTTGCTCTTGGTGACCAGGCCGGCGTCGCGCGCCGCGGTGAGCACCGAAAGGCTGCGTTGGTAGGTGAACGCGGGCCGAATCCGTTTGAAGATCCGGGGCACGGTTTCGACGTTGTGCGCCAACACTTCTGGGCGCGACTCGAAGACCTCCGCGAGCCGTGAGGGTTCGCCGTTGAAGTCGGGAATCAACAGCTCGACGCCGGTCGAGGGGTTCAGTTCCTTGATGGCGCGCACGGTCTCGGCGTACAGCCACGCGCCGCCGTCGTCCAGGTCGTCGCGGGCGACACCGGTGACGGTCGCGTAGCGCAGCCCCATGGTGTGCACGCTTTCGGCGACCCGGCGGGGCTCGTCGCGGTCCAGCGGAGCGGGCTTCCCGGTATCGATCTGGCAGAAGTCACAACGGCGGGTGCATTGGTCACCGCCGATCAGGAAGGTGGCCTCGCGGTCCTCCCAGCATTCGAAGATGTTGGGGCAGCCGGCCTCTTCGCAGACCGTGTGCAGGCCCTCCCGCCGGACCAGGCTCTTCAACTCGGTGTACTCCGGCCCCATCCGGGCCCGGGTCTTGATCCACGGCGGTTTGCGCTCGATCGGGGTCTGCGCGTTGCGCACTTCGAGGCGCAGCAACTTGCGCCCTTCGGGCGCCACAGAGTTAGGCGAGCTCACTATGTCGATGCTACGCGGGCGGGGGTCGGTCGCCAGGTAAGGGCGAGGCGCCCGTCCAGCGCGTGGCAGACGGCTTCGGCAACCGCGACCCGGACGTCCTCGACGGTGACCGTGCGCCCGAGTTCGGCGGACAGCGACGTCACCCCGGCATCGCTGATGCCGCAGGGCACGATGGCCTTGAACGCGTTGAGATCGCAGTCGCAGTTGAGCGCGAAACCGTGCAGCGTGGTCGCGCGCGCCACCCGCACCCCGATGGCGGCGACCTTGCGTGCGGGCCGGCCGGGGCCGGCGGGCACCCACACCCCGGACCTGCCTTCGATTCGGCTCGTGTCCAGACCGAGGTTGCCGCACACCATGATGAGCGATTCCTCAAGGCGCCGAACGTAATTGACGACATCGAGCGGTTCGGCCAGCTTGATGATCGGGTAGCCGACCAACTGTCCCGGGCCGTGCCAGGTGATCTTGCCGCCGCGGTCGGTATCGACAACATCTATGCCGGGAGTGCCGTCGACCGGTCGTTCGTGCGTTTCGGTGCGCCGCCCGGCGGTATAGACCGACGGGTGCTCGAGAAGCAGCAGCGTGTCCGGCCCGCCGGCGACCCTGGCGTCGGCCAGATCGCGCTGCAGCTGCCAGGCGGTGCGGTAGTCGACCGTGCCCAGCTGGCGGACGTCGATCGCGGTCGGAGTCGACCGGATGGAATCCATCACGTTCGTGACGGTACTCGGGCCCGGTGCGGTTTGCGATGCGACGGTCGGGTGATGTGGCTTAATCGCGCTCACGCCGGGCGGTGGCGTAGCCGAGCGCTTCGCCGATGGTGTTGTGGTGGAACTGGAACCCGGCGCGCTCCAGTGCGGACGGGATGGCCCGCTGACCGATCAGCAGTCCTTCGTCGGCGAATTCGCCCAGCGCGGCCCGCACCGCGAAACCGGGCAACAACAACGGCGTTGGGCGGTTGACCGCTCGGCCGAAGGCGGTGGTGAATTCGGCGTTGGTGACGGGCGCCGGGCCGGTCATGTTCACCGGGCCGGACAGGGTGGGGTTTGAGATTGCGAACAGCAGCGCCCGCACCTCGTCCTCGAGACTGATCCACGACATGTATTGGCGGCCGCTGCCCAGCCGGGCGCCGAGCCCGGCAGAGAACAGTGGCCGCATCCGGCGCAGCGCACCGCCCGCGCGGGCCAGCACCAGGCCGGTGCGGGCCAGCACAACCCGGACGCCGCCGTATTGGGCCGGCAGCGTGGCGGCTTCCCAGTCTTCGCACAGCTGGGCCAGGAAACCCGTTCCGGCTCGGTCGTTTTCGTCGACCACTCGGTCTTTGGTGTCGCCGTAAAAACCGACCGCGCTGGCGTTGATCAGCGTTTCGACCCCGGCGTCGACGACCGCGTTGGCCAGCACCTCGGTGGGGGCGATCCGGCTGTCTCGCAAGCTCTGCTTGAAGGCGCCCGACCACCGACGCTGGCCGACATTGACACCGCAGAGGTTGACGACGGCGTCGACGTCGGTGAGTGCGTCGACGTCGAACTCGCCGCTTTCCGGATTCCAGTGCAGTTCCTCGGAATTCGCCGGTGTGCGGCGCACGATGCGCAGCACCGTGTGGTCTGCCGCGCGCAGTGCCGCCGCGAGGGCCGAGCCGATCAGGCCGGACGAACCCGCTATCGCGATGACGGCGTGATGACCAGCTCGGGACACGTCATCACAACCCGAGGTCTGCCTCGAACGCTCCCTCTTCGAGCCGGTGTTTGATCGTGGTGAGGAAACGTCCGGCATCCGCGCCGTCGATCAGCCGGTGGTCATAGGTCAACGGGAGATAGCACACCGAGCGCACGCCGATCGACTCGTTGCCGCTTTCATCGACGACCACCCGCGGCCGTTTGACGATGGCGCCGGTGCCCAGCATGGCGGCCTGCGGCGGGACCAGGATCGGGGTATCGAACAAGGCGCCCTGGCTGC
>NZ_MBEM01000160.1:0-708 GCF_001954045.1 Mycobacterium sp. SP-6446
GGCGCTACATACGAGGGCGGATACACCAGACTCGTCGACGACGTCGACACGACGTTGATCCCCGCCTCCAGCAGCCGAACATAGTCCGGGATGGCCAGCGCGTCGCGCTCGGGGCCGCTGGCCGCGTAGATGACGCAATCGGGTTTGAGGGCGATCAGCGCGTCGGCATCGCTGGTGGCGGCGAGGCCGATCGGCTCGCCGTTGGCGAGTTCGCCGGCGTCCCTGCCGACCTTCTCCGCGGAGTGCACCCACACGCCGACCAGATCCAGATCGGGGCGTCGGTGGATGGTGCGGATCGCGATCGACCCGATGCCGCCCGTCGCCCAGACCACTACCCGCTGGGTCGTCATCCTGTTCCTCCTGTTAAGAGAGTAGGCACTATCCTAATGAACAAATCTTAGGTTATGGTGCTGTTGATGCTCACGCTGAGGTTCGACCTGCGTGCTCCGAGTTGGGCTGGGCCGGCCGCCGACTACGTGCGCCGCGGGCGCTCATGAGTAGGGAGGTGAACCCTATGCGTACCGTCGTGTGGTCGACGGGGGGAGTCGGGTCGATCGCCATCGATGCGATCCGCCGCCGGCCAGACCTGGAACTCGTTGGGGTATGGGTGCATTCGCCCGACAAAGTCGGCAAGGACGCCGGGGAATTGGCCGGCATCGAGCCGCTGGGTATCGCGGCTACCAACGATGCCGACGCGCTGATCGCCCT
>NZ_MBEM01000161.1:0-641 GCF_001954045.1 Mycobacterium sp. SP-6446
CAGCGCCGCGAACTCGGGCTACCAAAGGCGGCGGGCCTGTGGTCGCGGCGGATCGCCGAGCGCGCATCGCTGGAAATCCAGGCCTACGAAGAAGTTTGCTTCCCGGGGCTGGCCGCCGAATGGGCGAACTGCAACGGCCAACGACCGTTCGTCGGCGCGCTGACGATGGAGTTGGCCACGGACGCCGACGAGGAGGTCGCGTCGTGGATCGCCGCGGGAACACCGCCGATTTTCTTCGGCTTCGGCAGCACGCCGGTCAAGTCTCCCGCCGACACCGTCGCCATGATCGGCGCGGCCTGCGCGCAACTGGGCGAACGGGCGCTGATCAGCTCCGGCTGGAGTGACTTCGGCAATGTCCCCCATTCCGACCACGTCAAGGTGGTGGAAGCGGTGAATTATGCTGCGGTCTTCCCGGCCTGCCGCGCGGTCGTGCACCACGGCGGCATGGGCACCATTGCCGCGGGCCTGCGCGCCGGGGTGCCCATGCTGATCCTCTGGACGGCACCCGATCAGGCGATATGGGCCTCTCACGTCAAACGTCTGAAAGTTGGTTCTGGGCGGCGTTTTACCAGCACCAGCCGTGAATCGCTGGCCGCCGACCTGCACCGGATCCTCGGTTCCGACTATGTCTCCCGGGCCCG
>NZ_MBEM01000162.1:0-657 GCF_001954045.1 Mycobacterium sp. SP-6446
GTTCTCCATGAGATCGGCGGCTACCGCGACGCTTTCAACGGGTTTGGTCATCCGGGTAGAGATTTCACGGGCCCGGGCGACGCATTGCGGCCCGAGAATCCGGCGCAGGTCCGTGACGAGCGATTCGCGGGTGGTGCTCGAAAAGCGCCGGGCGGAACCAACTTTCAGTCTTTTGACCTGAGTTCCCCAGAGCGTCTGATCGCCGAACGTCGGAAGGATCAGCGAGGGGACTCCGGCGCGCAGGCCCGCCGCCGTGGTTCCGGTGCCGCCATGATGTACGACCGCGCGGCAGGCGGGAAAGGCGGCCGAGTAATTCATCGCGTCGACGGTTTTGACGTGGTCGAAATGCGGGGCGTCGCTGAAGTCGGTGTCCGCAGAGCAGATCAGCGCCCGTTCGCCCAGTTGCGCGCAGGCCGCGCCGATCATGGCGACGGTGTCGGCGGGAGACTTGACCGGCGTGCTGCCGAAGCCGAAGAAAATCGGCGGTGTTCCCGCGGCGATCCACGACGCGACCTCCTCGTCGGCGTCCGTGGCCAACTCCATCGTCAGCGCGCCGACGAACGGTCGTTGGCCGTTGCAGTTCGCCCATTCGGCGGCCAGCCCCGGGAAGCAAACTTCTTCGTAGGCTTGAATTTCCAGTGATCCGCGCTCGGTGAT
>NZ_MBEM01000163.1:0-566 GCF_001954045.1 Mycobacterium sp. SP-6446
AAGAACGCGCGGGTGCTGGTGATCGGCGCCGGCGGGCTCGGGGCGCCCGCGTTGCTGTATCTGGCCGCGGCCGGCGTGGGCACGATCGGCATCGTCGACTTCGACGTAGTCGACGAGTCGAACCTGCAGCGCCAGATCATCCACGGCGTGGCCGACGTCGGGCGGTCCAAGGCCCAGTCGGCGCGCGACTCGATCGCCGCGATCAACCCGCTGGTCGACGTGCGGTTGCACGAATTCAGGCTGGAGCCCGGCAACGCCGTCGACCTGTTCGCGCAGTACGACCTGATCCTGGACGGCACCGACAACTTCGCCACCCGGTATCTCGTCAACGACGCCGCGGTGCTGGCCGGCAAGCCGTACGTGTGGGGCTCGATCTACCGCTTCGAGGGGCAGGTTTCGGTGTTCTGGGAGGACGCCCCCGACGGGCGCGGCCTCAACTACCGCGACCTGTACCCGGAGCCGCCGCCGCCCGGCATGGTGCCGTCCTGCGCGGAAGGCGGTGTGCTGGGCATCATCTGCGCTTCGATCGCGTCGGTGATGGGCACCGAGGCCATCAAGCTGATCAC
>NZ_MBEM01000164.1:0-921 GCF_001954045.1 Mycobacterium sp. SP-6446
CTGTTCAGTGTCGGTTGATGGTTGACGTTTCTGTGTCGGTTGATCCTTGACACTCGTGTTGTGGTTAGGCCTGTGCGCTGGTGCGCGCGGCCCGTTTATTTCGTACCGTGCCGCGGCTGGTGCGGGCGGCGGTTTTGACCAGATCGTCGCCGATCCAAAACCGCAGCAGCTCTCCGTCGACGTGCACGTCGCAGCGGGTACCGGCATAGTGGCGCCCGACGCTGACCTGTTGCCAGGACACGCACACGATGCCGTTGGCGCAGACCCGGCGGCTGACCCAGTCATCACCGGTGCGATCCTCACCGCCGCCCGGCGTGTGAGCCAAGGGTGCGGGCGCGGCGGTGGCTGGGCTGAATCGCTGCGCAGGTGTGGCCATGTCCAGCGACTGATGCGGGCGGGCGGTGTTGTAGTAGTCCACCCACTCGTCCAGGGCCTGCTGGGCCACTTTCAGATTCGCGAAAGCTGGTCTGTTGCTGAGGAATTCCGCGCGCAGACTGCGGTGGAAGCGCTCAATCTTGCCGGTCGTGGTCGGGCTGCGCGGTTGGGTCAGCAGATGCTCGATCCCGTTTTCCCGACAGATCCGATCAAAGAGCACCTCGACCACCGGGTGATTGAACCGGCCGGTGAACACCTTGCCGTTATCGGTCAGGATCTGCTCGGGCACCCCGTAGCTGCCCAGCGCGCCGCGCAAGCCCTCGCAGACCGCACCGGTGCGCTCCCGAGCCATCAACCGCGCACAGACACACATTCGCGAGTGATCGTCAATGCCGGTCAAGGCTTTGGCGCAGCTGCCGTCGGCCAGCGGGAATCCGCCCACGATGTCCATCTGCCATAACTCCATCGGCGCCCCGCGTTCCCAGCGTTTCCACTTGCGCGAACGCCGATCCCGCAGATTGGGATCGATCATGCCCGCGCGCACCA
>NZ_MBEM01000165.1:0-572 GCF_001954045.1 Mycobacterium sp. SP-6446
TCCAACGACTTATTCGCCGCCGCGATCACCCGCATCGCCGAAAGCGAATCCCCACCCAGCTCGAAGAACGAGTCGTCAACCCCGACCCGCTCCAGGCCGAGAACCTGGGCGTAGATGCCCGCCAGGATCTCCTCCACCGCACCCGACGGGGCGCGATAAACGGCGCCGTCCTGGTACTCCGGTGCCGGTAGCGACCGGACGTCGAGTTTCCCGTTGGGTGTCAGGGGCAGCGCGTCGACGAGGACGATCGCGGCCGGCACCATATACGGCGGCAGCTGGTCGGCCAGCTTGGCGCGCAGGCGAGCCGGCTCGACCGCCCCCGTGACATAGCCCACCAGCCGCTTGTCGCCGGGGCGATCCTCGCGGGCGATCACCGCCGCGTCGTCCACCCCGTCCAGGCCGGCCAGCGCCGAGCGCACGTCGCCGAGTTCGATGCGATAGCCGCGGATCTTGACCTGCTCGTCGGCGCGGCCCAGGTACTGCAACTGCCCGTCGGCCCGCCAGCGCACCAGATCCCCGGTGCGATACATCCGCGTCCCGGCCCCGCCGAACGGGCACGCCACAAACCGCGA
>NZ_MBEM01000166.1:0-41366 GCF_001954045.1 Mycobacterium sp. SP-6446
AGGATTTGGGCCTGCACCAGGACGTCGAGCGCCGAGACCGCCTCGTCGCACACCAGCACCTCGGGCCGCAGCGCCAGCGCCCGCGCGATCGCGACCCGTTGCCGTTGACCGCCGGACAGCTCGCGGGGCAGCCGCCCCAGCACCGACGACGGGAGGGCCACCTGGTCGAGGAGCTCGTGCACCGCCCGACGGCGCTGCCCGCGGTCGCCCACCCGGTGGATCCGCAACGGCTCCTCGATGGTGCGAAACACCGAATACATGGGATCCAGGCTGCTGTAAGGGTTCTGGAACACCGGCTGCACCCGCCGGCGAAAGGCCATCGCCGCGTCCCGGTCCAGTGTGTCGACACTGGTGCCGTCGAACACCACCGAACCCGACGTGGGTTGCAGCAGGCCGAGCACCATCCGCGCCACCGTCGATTTGCCCGAGCCCGACTCCCCGGCGATCGCCAGGGTGCTGGCCCGTCGCAGGCGGAACGACACGTCGTCGACGGCGCGAAACTCGGTCCGCCGCCACGGTGCGCCACGCGACTCTCGGTAGACCTTGGTCAGCTCGGAAGCCGCCAGGATGTGCTCGCCAGCCGCGGGCCGGCTGCGGGGGCTGCGGGCCGTGAGCGACGGGGCGGCGGCCACCAACCGCCGGGTGTACTCGTGCCGCGGGTCCTGCAGGATGGCCTGTGCCGCACCCGATTCCACCACGACTCCGCGATGGACGACGACCACACGCTCGGCGCGTTCGGCGGCCAGCGCGAGGTCGTGAGTGATCAGCAGCAGCGCGGTGCCCAGCTCGTCGGTGAGGCGCTGCAGATGGTCGAGCACCTGCCGCTGCACGGTCACGTCCAGAGCCGAGGTCGGCTCGTCGGCGATGAGCAGCTGCGGCCGGCCGGCCAAGCCGATGGCGATCAGCGCGCGTTGACACATGCCGCCGGACAGCTGATGCGGGTAGCGGCCGGCCAGCTTCGCCGGCTCGGGCACGCCGGCCTCGGCGAGCAGTTCCAGCGCTCGTCGGCGCGCCCCGCGGCCATTCGCGTTGGCCCGCAACGCTTCCCGGATCTGAAAGCCCACCTTCCAGACCGGGTTGAGGTTGGTCATCGGATCTTGCGGCACGTATCCGATGGAGCGCCCACGGATCGAGCGGAGCACCCGGCGATCGGCCGAGGTGATGTCGCGCCCGTCGAACATGATGCGCCCGGCCGTGATTCGGCCGCCCGGCGGAAGCAGGCCGAGAACGGCGGCGGCCGTGGTGGATTTGCCGGATCCGGATTCGCCCACCACCGCGACCGTCTGCCCGCGCGCCACCGTCAGGTCGACTCCACACAATGCGGCGTGGTTGCCGAACGTGACCTCCAGGCCCTCGACCGACAACAGTGGTGCTTCGTTCATGCGCGCACCGCCCGCGAGGCCGGATCGAGTGCGTCGCGCAGCGCGTCACCCATCATCATGAACGCCAGCACCGTAATCGCCAGCGCGCCGGCCGGATAGAACAGGATCGGCGAGCCGGACCGCAGCCGGCTCTGTGCCAGGTTGATGTCCCCACCCCAGGACACCACCGAGGTCGGCAATCCGACGCCGAGGTAGGACAACGAGGCTTCGGTGACGATGAAGACGCCGAAGGCAAGGGTGGCCACCGCGAAAACGGGGCCCAGCGCGTTGGGCAGCGCATGCCGGAGCAGGATCTGGAAGTCGCTCAGCCCCAAGGCCTTCGCCGCCAGAACGTAATCGCTTGACCGCGCCTGCAGCACTGCGCTGCGCGCGATCCTGGCCACCTGCGGCCAGCCGAACACGGCCAGGATGACGATCACCGTCCACACCCGGCGGTGGTGCAAGACGCCCATGAGCACGATGGCGGCGAGCAGCAGGGGCAGCCCGAAGAAGATGTCGCTGATCCGCGAGACCACCGCGTCGATCCAGCCGCCGTAGAAGCCGGCCAGCGCGCCCAGGGCCCCTCCGACGAGAAAGACGAGCAGGGTGGCCCCCAGTCCCACCATCACTGAGGCCCGCGCCCCGTAGACGGTGCGCGCGTAGATGTCGTGGCCCTGCAAGTCGGTGCCGAACCAGTGCGCGCCCGACGGGGGAAGCAGGCTTTGGCTGGGATCGGCATAGGTGGGATCGATTCCGGTGAACCACTCGGGGAAGATCGCGACCACTACGATGACGACGATCAGCGCGGCGGCGACGACGAACTTCGGACGCCTGCGCAGCGTGCGCCACGTGTCGCGCCAGAAGCCGTGATGGACCGGGATGTGTTCAGCCATAGCGGATCCGGGGGTCGAGGGCGGCGTAGAGCAGATCCACCACCAGGTTGGCCACCAAATAGACGAGCACCAGCACCGTCACGATGGACACCACCGTCGGCGCCTCCTGCCTGGTAACGGCCTGAAACAACACGCCGCCGACACCATGGATGTTGAAGATGCCTTCGGTGACAACGGCTCCCCCCATCAGCGACCCCAGGTCGGCGCCGAGGAAAGTCACCACCGGGATCAGCGAGTTACGCAGGATGTGCACCGTCACCACTCGCGGTCGCGACAACCCCTTGGCCATCGCGGTGCGCACATAGTCGGCGTGGGCGTTGGCGGCCACCGCCGATCGGGTCAACCGCACCACATACGCGAACGACACCGAGCCCAAGACGATTCCGGGCAGCAGCAAGCGCGCGAATGTCGCCCGCTCGCCCACCGTCACGGGCGCTATCCCGAGCCGGACGCCGAACACGAATTGTGCGAGGAAGCCGAGGACGAATATCGGTATCGCGACGATGACGAGGCCGGTGAGCAGGACCGTGGCATCGAAGATTCCGCCCTGACGCAGGCCGGCGACGACGCCGAACCCGACGCCCAGCACCGCTTCCACCGCCACCGCGATCAGCGCCAGTCTGATCGTGATCGGAAACGCATGCGCGAGAACGGCGCTGACCGGCAGCCCGGAAAACGAGCGACCCAGATCGCCGTGCAGGACACCACCCAGGTAGCGCACGTACTGCACGATGAACGGATCGTCGAGGTGGTAGCGGGCGCGCAGCGCCGCCGCCACCGCCGGGGTCAGCGGGCGGTCTCCCGCCATCGCCGCCACCGGATCACCGGGCAGCAGGAAAACCATGCCGTAGATCAACAGCGTCGCGCCGACGAAGACCGGCACCATGATGGCGATTCGGCGCACGATGTACCAGCCCATATCAGCCCTTCACGATGTTCTCGTAGTCGGGTAGGCCGTTCCAGGCGACGGCGACGCTTCTGATCTGCATCGACCAGCCCACCACGCTGACGTTGTCCCAAAGCTCGACAACGGGCATGTCGTGGAACAGGATTCGCTGTGCGTCGTTGGTCATGGCGTTGGACTGCGGCAAAGTGGAAGCGGCCTCGGCGGCCGCGAGTGCCGCATCGAACTCGGGGTTGGAGTAACCGACGTCGTTGGACCCCGCCCCGCTGGCGAACAGCGGGGCAAGGAACTCGATCATGGACGGGTAGTCGCCCTGCCAGGCGGCGCGGAACGCGGTCGCGATGCTGTGATTTGTGATCTGCGTGCGAAACCCAGCGAAGGTCGGCTGGGGCGCGCCGACCGCGTCGATGCCCAGCACATTTTTGATGCTGTTGGCCACCGCGTCCACCCATTCCTGGTTCCCGGCGTCGGCGTTGTACGCGATCACGTACTGCCCATTCCACTGCGAGATCGCGTTGGCCTGTGCCCAAAGTTGGTGCGCGCGAGCGGGATCGAAGTTCAGCACCTCGTTGCCCGGAAGGTTGGGGTCGAAACCCGGCAACGATCTGGCGGTGAAGTCGCGCGACGGAGTGCGGGTCCCCAGGAAGATCTGCTGGCATATCTGCTGCCGGTTGACGGCGGCCGATAGCGCGAGCCGGCGCAACCGCCCTTCCTCGCCGCCGAAATGCGGGAGCCGCAGCGGAGTGTCGAGACTGTGCTTGACCGCGACGGGTCCGCTGGTGAAGTTGTTGCCCAGGTCGCGCTTGTAGATCGGCAGCGCGCTCGGCGGAATCGTGTCCAGGACATCGAGATTGCCCGACAGCAGGTCGGCGTACGCGGTATCCAGATTGGCATAGAAGTCGAATCGCAGGCCTTTGTTGCGGGGCTTCCGGTTGCCGTGATAGTCGGGATTGGGCCGCAGGTCGATCTTGACGTCGTGCTCCCACGCGGGCCCGTCCGGGCTGTCGGCGAGCCGGTACGGGCCGTTGCCGATCGGGTTGCGGCCGAATGCCGCCATGTCGCGGAATGCCACGTCGGGCAGCGGGTAAAACGCGCTGTGGCCCAACCGCAAGGTGAAGTCGATGGTCGGCGCCTTGAGGCGCACGCTGAACTCCAGATCGCTGGCCACTTGCAGCCCGGACATGGTGGTGCGCCCCGTTTTCGGCGCCGCCTTTCCGTCGCCGGTCATACCGGATACTTCGTCGAACCCGTCGATCGGGCTGAAAAAGCTTTGCTGCAGTTGGGCATTGGTGCTTAGCGCGCCGTAGTTCCAAGCATCGACGAACGAGTGGGCCGTCACCGCCGAGCCGTCGGTGAACTTCCATCCCGGTTTGAGGACGATGCGGTAGTTGACGTTGTCCGTCGTCTCGATCGACTGGGCAACCTCGTTCGACGGGTGTCCGGCGGCGTCATAGGACACCAGCCCTGCGAAGAGCCGGTCGATGATCCTCCCCCCGTTGCTGTCGTTGGTACTGGTCGGGATCAGCGGGTAGGGCGGCTCCCCGCCATTCACCACCACCAGATCGGGGCTCAGCATTCCGCCGCCGCAGCCCGCCGCGACCACCAGCGTCCACGCGGCCAGCGTCGCCACCGCGGTCCGGTACTTGGCAGCGCTAGTGGACAACCGCATCAGCGAGATAGCTTACACCACAAGGGGTTTCAAGAAGATTGACCGACGGTGATGGGGTGGATCTGCAGCGCGCAGGCGTCGATGCCGGCCGGCACGGTGAACACCTGCACGATGTCGGGAGGGCTGACGGCCAGGTCGGTGTAGGTAGGACAGGGGTTGCCGCCGGCGTCGACGGCCATGCCCTCCAGGATGGCCTGACCCTGTTGGGACAACGACAGGGTGACGGGCTGCGGCGCGTCGACGCCGGCCGGCAATCCGCCCATGTATCCGCGCGGTGTGGGTTCGGCATGAAGGGGCGGACCGCCATTGCCGGCGTCGACGCCGGGGTAGCCGGTGAGCGTGCACGGCTCTGCGCCGCCGGCGAGGCTGAAGATCAGGGCCAGCGAACGGTGACCCACGGCGCCCTGGGCCGGCGCGGCGCTGACGGCGACCTGCTCGGACCAGCATGGCGTGGGCTGGTCCCCCGTCTCGACCGGCGCCGCCCACGCGGGCGCCCCCAGCAGCGTGGCGGCCGCGCAGCTCGATGCCACCACGACGATGCTGGGGACTCCTCGGCGACGGCGCCGCCCGGCAGGTCCCGGCACATCGGTGATTATGCGTTACGCGGGGATGCGTTGGGATTGGATTGGAGCGCGCCGGTTCAACTCGCAGGGCTAGGCTCACTGACGGTTGACGAGCCGAAACCATAGGAGAGCAGCCAGTGACCGCGACCCCTACCGAAGGGCCCTCCACCTACCCCCCACCGGCGGAGTTCGCCGAACAGGCCAACGCCCGCGAGGAGCTGTACCACGAAGCGGAGCGAGACCGGCTCGCCTTCTGGGCCGAACAGGCCAACCGGCTGTCCTGGACGACGCCGTTCACCGAGGTGCTGGACTGGTCGGAGGCGCCGTTCGCCCAGTGGTTCGTCGGCGGCAAACTCAACGTCGCCTACAACTGCGTGGATCGTCACGTCGAGGCCGGCCTCGGGGATCGGGTCGCCATCCACTGGGTGGGCGAGCCCGTCGGCGACAGCCGCAGCCTGACCTACGCCGATCTGCAGGCCGAGGTGTGCAAGGCCGCCAACGCGCTGACCGACCTCGGGCTGGTCGCCGGCGACCGGGTCGCCATCTACCTGCCGTTGATCCCGGAGGCCGTCATCGCGATGCTGGCCTGCGCGCGGCTGGGCGTCATGCACAGCGTCGTGTTCGCCGGTTTCACCTCGAAGGCCCTGCGGGCCCGGATCGCCGACGCCGAAGCCAAGCTGCTGATCACCAGCGACGGGCAGTTTCGCCGCGGCAAGCCGGCGCTGCTCAAGGACGCGGCCGACGAGGCCGTCGGGGATCCGGACAGCCCGATTGAGAAGGTTCTGGTGGTGCGCCGCACCGGGATTGACGTGTCCTGGAACGACGACCGCGACGTGTGGTGGCACGACGTCGTCGACCCCGCGTCACCCGAACACACCCCCGAGTCGTTCGACTCCGAGCAGCCGCTGTTCCTGCTGTACACCTCGGGTACCACCGGCAAGCCCAAGGGCATCGTGCACACCAGCGGCGGGTACCTGACCCAGTGCTCCTACACGCACTACTACATCTTCGACGTCAAGCCCGAGCGCGACGTCTTCTGGTGCACCGCCGACATCGGCTGGGTCACGGGACACACCTACGGCGTCTACGGCCCGCTGTCAAACGGTGTCACCGAGGTTCTCTACGAGGGCACGCCGGCCAGCCCGGACCAGCACCGCCATTTTCAGATCATCGAAAAATACGGCGTCACAATCTATTACGCCGCTCCCACCCTGATCCGCACCTTCATGAAGTGGGGACGCGAGATCCCCGACGCCCACGACCTGTCCAGCCTGCGGCTGCTGGGATCCGTCGGCGAACCGATCAACCCGGAAGCCTGGCGCTGGTACCGCGCGGTCTTCGGCGCCGACCAAATCCCGGTCGTGGACACCTGGTGGCAGACCGAAACGGGCGCCGCGATGATCTCGCCGCTGCCCGGAATCGCTGCGGCCAAACCGGGTTCGGCGATGACACCGCTGCCGGGGATCTCGGCCAAGATCGTCGACGACCACGGCGACCCGCTACGGCCCGAGAGCGACAACGCCCAGAACGCCACCGGATACCTGGTCTTGGACCAGCCGTGGCCGGGGATGCTGCGCGGCATCTGGGGCGACCCGGATCGGTACCGGGAGACGTACTGGTCGAAATTCGCCGACAAGGGCTTCTACTTCGCCGGCGACGGCGCCCGATTCGATTCCGACGGCGCTATCTGGGTGCTGGGCCGCATCGACGACGTGATGAACGTGTCGGGGCACCGGATCTCCACCGCCGAGGTGGAGTCGGCGGTCGTCGGCCACGACGGTGTCGCCGAGGCGGCGGTGGTCGGGGTTACCGACCAGACCACCGGCCAGGCGATTTGCGCGTTCGTCGTCCTGTGCGACAGCGACGACGCGCACCAGGGGACGCTCGATGAGCTGCGTGCTCATGTCGCGCAGGAGATCTCGCCGATCGCCAAGCCGCGCGAGATCCACGTGGTGCCGGAGCTGCCGAAGACCCGCAGCGGCAAGATCATGCGCCGGCTGCTGCGTGACGTCGCCGAAAACCGCGAGCTGGGCGACACGTCGACGCTGCTCGATCCCGGCGTGTTCGACGCGATCCGGGCGGCCAAGTAGGTCAGGCCGGCACCGGGACGAATCCCGCGCCGGGGCGGTGCCTGGCGTTGATGTCGCCCAGGATCGAGTTGAACGACATCACGATGGCCGGGGTGTGCAGCGGGATGTACTTGATGATGCACGTCGGCAGGTTGTCGCTGAACGCGCCGTGGATCATGCCGACCAGCAGGTTGTCGACGGTGACCGGCGCCCCGGAATCACCGGGGTTGCCGCACACCTGCATGACGATGGTGCCCGGGGTCTGGCCCATCCCCCACGTGACGCCGCACGAGTTGCCCGTCGTACGGCCCTGCTTGCACGCGACCTGGCCGAACGTCGGATCCGGGCCGATGCCGTTGATCGCGAACCCGTTGAACACCGCGACCGGCGCCACCCTGGCCGGATCGAATTTGATCACCGCGTAATCGAGGTTGTCGTTGCCGGCGACCATCGTCCCCAGCGTGCCCCTGCCCGCCGCGGCCTCGGCGGCGACCTGCGCGCCGGGACCCCCGCAGTGCGCGGAGGTGAAGCCGATCAGCTCACCGGCCGCGTCGTTGCCGATCGCGGTGAGCGTGCACATCGTGTCGCCGTTGATGACGATCCCGGCGCCACCACCCAACGGAACCCTGTCGTCGGCACCCGCGACGCGGACGGGCAAACCCGGCAGACCCACCAGCACGGCCACCAGCGCCGCCACAAAGCACCGATGTGCCGTCCGCAATCGAAACTCCCGTCAGCCGATCGGAACGTCGGAGACCAGCTGCGCCAGTCTAAATGATCACCGGGGCTCCGCCAGTGCTGCGGCGGTCGTCGGCTGGCCTCGTCTGGCACCGCGGCGCATGGCAACATGAACCGCGACGACAGCGAACCGAGAGGACCGTCTGTGAGTAACGATCGCAAGAACGGTGTGCCCAGCACGCTGACCACGATTCCGCTGGCCGACCCGCACGCCAGGCCCGCCGACCCGTCGATCGGTGATCTGATCAAGGACGCGACCACTCAGGTATCCACGCTGGTGCGTGCGGAGGTGGAACTGGCCCGTGCCGAGATCACCCGCGACGTCAAGAAGGGATTGACCGGCAGCGTCTACTTCATCGCCGCGCTGGTGGTGTTGTTCTACTCCACCTTCTTTTTCTTCTTCTTCCTCGCCGAGCTGCTCGACAACTGGCTGTGGCGCTGGGTGGCCTTCCTGATCGTGTTCGCGATCATGGTCGTCGTCGGCGCGATCCTGGCCCTGCTGGGTTTCCTGAAGGTCCGCCGAATCCGGGGACCGCGGGAGACCATCGAATCGGTCAAGGAGACCCGCACCGCCCTCACGCCGGGCCACGACAAGGCCGCCACACCGAGGCTCCCCGCGCCGGACGGCGGTTCCGACCGAGCTCCGGCAGATCCCTCGGGGTGGTAGATGTCGGCACCGGATCCGTCGGTCACCCGCATCGACGGGCCGTGGCGCCATTTGGACGTGCACGCCAACGGCATCCGATTCCATGTCGTCGAGTCGCTGCCCACCGACCCCGACGCGGCTAGACCAGCCTCGGCGCGGCCACTGGTGATGCTGCTGCACGGTTTCGGTTCGTTCTGGTGGTCCTGGCGACACCAGCTGCGCGGACTGCGCGGCGCCCGGGTCGTCGCGGTCGACCTGCGTGGCTACGGCGGCAGCGACAAGCCGCCCCGGGGCTACGACGGCTGGACGCTCGCCGGTGACACGGCCGGACTCATTCGCGCCCTTGGGCATTCGTCGGCGACACTGATCGGACACGCCGACGGCGGCCTGGCCTGCTGGACCACCGCCCTTCTGCATTCCCGGCTGGTGCGTGCCATCGCGTTGATCAGCTCGCCGCATCCGAGCGCGCTGCGCCGATCCACGCTGACCCGCCGCGACCAGAGCTACGCGCTGCTGCAGACCCTGCTGCGCTACCAGCTGCCGATCTGGCCCGAGCGCCAGCTGACCCGGGACAACGGCGCGGAGATCGAGCGCCTGGTCCGCAGCCGCAGCTCAGCCAAATGGGTTGCGTCCGAAGACTTCTCGCAAACCGTCGGTTATTTGCGGACGGCGATCCAGATTCCCGGCGCCGCGCACTGCGCATTGGAGTACCAACGCTGGGCGGTGCGCAGCCAGCTGCGGGCCGAAGGCCGGCGATTCATGAGATCGATGTCGGGGCAGCTCGGCGTTCCGCTGCTACACCTGCGCGGCGACGAGGATCCCTACGTGCTGGCCGACCCCGTCGACCACAGCCGGCGCTACGCGCCGCAGGGTCGCTACGTATCCGTCAGCGGCGCAGGACATTTCAGCCACGAAGAGGCGCCCGAGGAGATCAACAGGCATCTGATGAGGTTCCTCGAGCACGTGGTCAGCTGACGCAGGAACCCGTGGCGACCTGAGCGGTGTCGCCGATCCGCGCCAGCTGACCGGCGACCTCGCTGGCCGTCAGCACGAAGCCGGTGTCGGGGTCGTCGACGGCCGCGCCGAACACCACACCGAGCACGTGACCGTTCAGGTCGATCAACGGCCCACCCGAATTGCCTTGCTCCACATTGGCTCTGATGGTGTACACGTCGCGGGTGACGGGCTGCGGGTCGCGGTAGATGTCGGGGCCGCTGAGTTTGATGTTCTCCCGAATCCTGGCCGGGGTGGCGGTGAAGTTGCCGCCGCCCGGATAACCCATCACCACCACGTCGGTACCGGTCTTCGCCTCGCCTTCGGCGAAGGCCAGCGGCGGCGGCGGCAGGTTGCGTACGGACAGGATGGCGATGTCGACCGACGGGTCATAGGACACCACCGTGGCGTCCAACGGGTTGCCGTTGGCGTAGATCTGCACGCTGCTGGACCCGGCCACCACGTGCGCGTTCGTCATCACCCGATCGGGCGAGATCACGAATCCACTGCCCTCCAACACTTTTTGGCAGCTGGGCGCCAGGCTGCGCACCTTCACGACGCTCGCCGCCGTGGCTTGCACGACCGGATTGTTGGCCAGCGCCGGGTCCGGCGACGCGACCGGAATGACCGGGGTGCGGCTGAACGGCTCCAGCACCGCGGGCAGCCCCGAGGTGTTCAGCAGCGCCGAGAGCCGCTTGGGCACGGTCTTGAGCCAGGGCGGCGCGACCTCGTTGACCTTGGCGAGCACCCGCGAACCGCGGACCGCGGCGGCCAGCTCGGGCTGGTCCTTCGACTGCGTCAGCGGCGTCGCCAGGAGCCAGGCCGCGGTCAGCACGACGACGAGCTGGACCCCCACCCCGATGACCGAGTCGACGGATCGGATTGCGCGGCTGCGGATCGCGCCGCGCACCGCGCGTCCCAGCACGACACCGGCGACCTCCCCGACGACGACAAGCGCGAGGATCAGGAACAGCGCGGTGAACAGTTTCGCGCGCGGGGCGGCGATGTGGCTGACGATGTGCGGCGCCAGCAGCACCCCCGCGATCGCGCCGAGCAGCACCCCGACGAACGACAGCAGCGAGCCCAGCGCGCCCGACCGCCAGCCCGAGATGGCCGCGATGAACGCGACCGCCAGGACCGCGATATCCAGCCACTGCGAAGGCGTCATCGAATTCAAATTCATCGGGCACCGTCCTCGCCACCGACCAGCACCATCGCCTCGTCCAATTCGCGAATGTCGGTGGTGTCCCAGGGCCGGGCCCAGCCGGCGACGTCGAGGACCGCGGAGATCACCTGGCCAGTGAATCCCCAAACCAGCATCTGGTTCAACAGAAACGCCGGGCCGGCCCAACGACGGCCGAGGGCGCCGCGATACACCATCAGCCGGTTCTCCGGATTGATGAAGGCGCGCACCGGAACCCGCGACACGATCGCGGTTTCGGTCTCGTCGACGACGGACACCGGGCCGGGATCGGGCGAGTAGGCCAGCACCGGCACGACGTGGAACCGCGACGGCGCAATGAAAGTCCGCTCCATCGTGGCCAGCGGATGCAGCCTGCGCACGTCGATCCCCGTCTCTTCCTGCGCCTCGCGCAGCGCGGTGGCCACCGGACCGTCGTCGGCGGGATCGGATGCGCCGCCGGGGAATGCGGCCTGGCCGGCGTGGTGGCGCAACGTCGAGGCGCGCACGGTCAGCAGCAGATCGGCATCGTCGGGCAGGCCGCCGTCGGGCGGCCCGGACTCCGGACCCGAGAACAGCACCAGCACGGCGGCCTCGCGCCCGTCGCCGCGCAATGTCGCCATCGACGACGCGGCCTTGGCCGCGGTCACCATCGCGAGCACGCCGGCCGGGAGGCGATGCCGATACGCCTCGGGGATCTGACCGACGTTGTCGACCAGCGGACGCAGCCAGGGCGGGCAGACGTCCGGCGTCAGCGGGACCGCAGCACTCACCGGCGCCTCCTTGCCCTCAGCCCTCGTCGTTTCCGACCGCAGCCGCGATCTCGTCGGCACTCGCGAAAGCCCGCGGCAACGTCTGCGCAACGCTACCGTCCGACCGCAGCACCACCGTCGCGGGCATCACGTTTGCCACCCGCAGCGCCGCCGCGACCCGGCGGCGACCGTCCTGCAGCGTCGGCAGCCGAACGCCCAACTCCGCCAACCGCAGCAGCGCCGCGGTCTCGTTCTCGTCCTGGTGCACGGTCACCACCATCACGCGCGGCCCGGCCCGCCGTTGATACTCGGCCATCGCGGGCAGTTCGGCCGCGCACGGCGCGCACCAATATGCCCACAGGTTGAGGATCACCCGGCGGCCGGCGAGTGCGGCAGCGACGTCGACGGTCGAGCCGTCGGCGGCGCATTCCACCGTCACACCGCGCAGCGCCGCCGGGCCGGGGCCACTGCCGGCCGCGGGACACGGCGGCAGGCCGGCGCGCTCGCGGGGCCCCGCCAGCGCGGCCGCCGTGTCGGCGTCGCGATGTTCCCGAGCGGCGGTGGGCAGCGGGGTCGCGGTCGTCGAGGGGCGCTCGCGCAGCTGGGCCAGCAGCGCCACGGCCAGCGCGACCACCACCGCCAGGATCGCGATGGTCCAACGCGTCTTACGGGCCACCGGCACCGGCCTTGATTTACAGCCCGGCCAGCGCCAGCAAGTGCTCGGTTTCCGGGCCCTGCACCAGGGGCGCGGCGAGCAGCGGTTCGGTGGGGCCGAGGCCGAAGGAGGGGCAGTCCTTGGCGAGCACGCAGACCCCGCACGCCGGTTTGCGGGCGTGGCACACCCGGCGGCCGTGGAAGATCACCCGGTGGCTCAGCAGGGTCCACTCGTCGCGCTGAATGAGGTCGCCGACCGCGTGCTCGATCTTGACCGGATCCTTTTCGTCGGTCCAGCGCCACCTGCTGACCAGCCGCGCGAAGTGGGTGTCGACGGTGATTCCGGGGATGCCGAAGGCGTTGCCCAGGATGACGTTGGCGGTTTTGCGCCCCACCCCGGGCAGCGTCACCAGCTCGGCCATGGTCGACGGCACCTCGCCGTCGAACCGTTCCACCAGGGCCTGCCCGAGGCCCATGAGCGATGTCGCCTTGTTGCGGAAGAAGCCGGTGGGACGGATGAGGGCTTCCAGTTCGGCCCGGTCGGCCTGCGCATAATCAAGCGCGGAGCGGTATCGCTTGAACAACGCGGGCGTCGTCAGATTCACCCGTTTGTCGGTGCTCTGCGCCGAGAGGATGGTGGCCACCGTCAACTCCAGCGGCGAGGTGAAATCCAGTTCGCAGTGCGCGTCCGGAAACGCTTGCGCCAGTGCACGATTCATCCGGCGGGCGCGTCGCACCAACCCGGTTCGGGTTTCGTCGGACCAGCGCCGGGCCAGGGCGGCACCGGGGGTGGATTGGGTGGACTTGGAGCGTGCGGACGGCTTTGCCACTGTCACCTACGACAGAGTACTGATTTCGTGATCTCGCTGAGACCTTGGACATGTTTACTCTCCTTGTGTCGTGGTTGCTGGTGGCCTGCGTTCCCGGGCTTTTGATGCTTGCGACGCTCGGTTTGGGGCGGCTGGAAACCGAGGTCGCCCACAACACGGTCACGACGACCGACGTCGACGAGTTTCTCGCGTACGCGGAGGCCGTAGACGTGCACACGCTGGCCCGCGAGGGTATGCCGGAGGCGCTGGATTACCTGCATCGACGCCAGGCCCAGCAGCTCGCCCAATCTCCGTCCGAGGCATCGCACGTCGGCAGGCATCGGGCCGAGGTGATCTTTGCCAGGGCCGCCGCAGACGCTGGCGAGGCCCGGTTGCCGGCACAAATACGAACGCATTCGCGCGGCAATCCGCAATTTAGGGGGACTAGACACGTCAATCGTGTGTAGCGTTGGCACGTTGGACACATAGGCCTAACCTCTAGACTCGTCACACGGGCAAGCGGTTGGCCTGCCGATATCACATCGTTGGAAAGCTGAAGAGGCAACGTGGACGAGATCCTGGCAAGGGCAGGAATCTTCCAAGGGGTTGAGCCTGGCGCGGTCACCGCACTGACCAAGCAGCTCCAACCCGTCGACTTCCCCCGTGGGCACACGGTTTTCGCGGAAGGGGAGCCGGGCGATCGGCTGTACATCATTGTCGCGGGGAAGGTCAAGATCGGGCGCCGCTCACCGGACGGCCGGGAGAACCTGCTGACGATCATGGGCCCGTCGGACATGTTCGGCGAATTGTCGATCTTCGACCCGGGGCCACGGACTTCCAGCGCGACGACGATCACCGAGGTGCGCGCGGTGTCGATGGACCGCGACGCGCTGCGGGCCTGGATCGCCGACCGCCCGGAGATCGCCGAGCAGCTGTTGCGGGTGCTGGCCCGGCGGTTGCGGCGGACCAACAACAATCTGGCCGACCTCATCTTCACCGACGTGCCCGGCCGGGTGGCCAAACAGCTGCTGCAGCTCGCGCAGCGTTTCGGCACGCAGGAGGGTGGCGCGATGCGGGTCACCCATGACCTGACGCAAGAGGAGATCGCCCAGCTGGTCGGCGCCTCCCGGGAGACCGTGAACAAGGCGCTCGCCGATTTCGCCCACCGCGGCTGGATCCGGCTGGAGGGCAAGAGCGTGCTGATCTCGGACTCCGAACGGCTGGCCCGCCGCGCCCGGTAAGCGCGTTTGCGTCGAGCCTGTAATTTTGCAGGCCTCTACTCGCACTTCTTCTGCAAAATTACAGTCTCGACGTAGGTAGTCAGTCTCGGCGCAGGTAGTCCAGTTGGGCCTGAACGGACCATTCGGCCGCGTCCCAGAGCTTCTCGTCGACGTCGACGTAGACGTATTCGACGATCTCGCGCGTCGTCGCCTCCTCGCCGAGGTCCCACAGCGCGGCGCGCACCTGCTCGAGGCGCTCGTGGCGATGCATCAAGTACCCGGCGGCGACGGTCTCCAGGTCGGCCAGATTCGGTCCGTGCCCGGGCAACACGGCACGCCGGCCCAGGCCGCGCAGCCGCCGCAGCGTTTCCAGGTAGTCGGCCAGGCTGCCGTCTTCCTTGTCGATGACGGTGGTGCCGCGGCCCAGCACGGTGTCCGCGGTCAGCACGGCGTCGTCGAGCAGGAACGACATCGAATCGGCGGTATGCCCCGGGGTCGCCAGCACGGTGATCTTCAGGCCGGCCGCATCGATCACCTCGCCGTCGGTCAGCTCACCGCCGAGGCCGCGCAGAAACCCGCTGCCCGCCGAGCGCACGACGGCGCCGGTCCGCTCGACCAGCTTGTCGATGCCGTCGGTGTGGTCGCCGTGGCGATGACTGATCAGTACCAACGCGACGCGGCCCAGCGCGGCGATGTTGTCGATGTGCTGATCGTCGTCGGGCCCCGGGTCGACGATCACCAGCTCGTCGCTGCGCGGGCCGCGCAACACCCAGGTGTTCGTGCCCTCCAGCGTCAGCAAGCCGGGGTTGTCGGCCAGCAGGACCGAGGCAGTGTCGGTGACCGCCCGCAACCTGCCGTATGCGGGATGGCTCAACGACGCAGCAGCCTCGGTCACGGTCGTTAGCCGACCTCCACGATCAACTCGACTTCCACCGGCGCATCCAGCGGCAGCTCGGCGACGCCGACCGCGGACCGCGCGTGCGCGCCGTTGTCGCCGAACACCTCGGCGAGCAGCTCCGAGGCCCCGTTGATCACGCCGGGCTGGCCGTGGAAACCGGAAGCGGACGCGACGAACCCGACAACCTTGACCACCCGGGTCACCGCATCGATGCCGACCAGCGAGTCCACCGCGGCCAGCGCGTTGAGCGCGCAGAGGCGCGCCAACGCCTTGCCCTCATCGGGGGTGATCTCCGCGCCGACCTTGCCGGTGCGTGCGAGCTTGCCGGCCTCCATCGGCAGCTGCCCCGCGGTATAGACCAGGTTGCCGGTGCGCACCGCCGGAACATAGGCGGCCAGCGGCGCAACCACCTGTGGAAGCGTGACGCCGAGCTGGCCGAGCCGGGCCGATGCGGTCATGAACGCGGGCCCTTTATTTGGGACGCTTCAGATACGCGACGTGCTGCTCACCGGTGGGCCCCGGCAGCACCGCCACCAGCTCCCACCCGTCTTCGCCCCACTGGTCGAGGATCTGTTTGGTGGCGTGCGTCAGCAGCGGAACGGTCACGTACTCCCATGCCTGGCTCATGCCGCGAGCTTATCGGTCGGACCTCAACGGCTCTGGTCAGCCCGAGCATTGCTCGGGCTAGCATGCGATGGTGGCAACCACACCTGGCAGCGGTAGCTCCGTCGGCTGGCCGGCGCGCCTGTCTAAGGCCCGCTTGCATTTTGTGACCGGCAAGGGCGGCACGGGTAAGTCGACGATCGCGGCCGCGCTGGCGCTGACCCTGGCGGCGGGGGGCCGCAAGGTCCTCCTCGTGGAAGTCGAAGGGCGCCAAGGGATTGCGCAACTTTTCGACGTCCCGCCCCTGCCCTATCAAGAGCTGAAGATCGCGAGCGCCGAACGCGGCGGTCAGGTCAACGCGCTGGCCATCGACATCGAAGCCGCGTTCCTGGAATACCTCGACATGTTCTACAACCTCGGCATCGCGGGCCGGGCGATGCGCCGGATCGGCGCGATCGAGTTCGCGACGACGATCGCGCCCGGTCTGCGCGACGTGCTGCTCACCGGCAAGATCAAGGAGGCCGTCGTCCGCCAGGACAAGGGGTCTAAGAACCCGGTCTACGACGCGATCGTCGTCGACGCGCCGCCGACCGGCCGCATCGCCCGTTTCCTCGACGTCACCAAGGCGGTGTCGGACCTGGCCAAGGGCGGGCCGGTGCACTCGCAGAGCGAGGGCGTGGTGCGGTTGCTGCACTCCGACCAAACCGCCATCCACCTGGTCACCCTGCTCGAAGCGCTGCCGGTGCAGGAAACGATGGAGGCCATCGAAGAACTCGCGGAGATGGGGCTGCCGATCGGCAGCGTGATCGTCAATCGGAACATCCCGTCGTATCTGGAGCCCCGCGACCTGGCCAAGGCCGCCGAGGGTGACGTCGACGCGGATTCGGTGCGGGCCGGGCTCGAGATGGCCGGAATCAAGCTCAGCGACACCGATTTCGCCGGTCTGCTGACCGAAACCATCCAACACGCGACGCGGATCGCAGCGCGCGCCGAGACCGCGCAACAGCTCGACGCGTTGAACGTCCCCCGGCTGGAACTGCCGGCGATCTCCGACGGCGTAGACCTCGGGAGCCTGTACGAACTTTCGGAATCGCTTGCACAACAGGGGGTTCGATGAGCGTCACGCCCAAAACCCTTGATATGGCTGCCATCCTGGCCGACACCTCCAACCGGGTGGTGGTGTGCTGCGGCGCCGGCGGCGTGGGCAAGACCACCACCGCGGCCGCGATGGCGTTGCGTGCGGCCGAATATGGCCGCACCGTATGCGTTTTGACGATCGACCCGGCCAAGCGGTTGGCGCAGGCGTTGGGTGTGAACGACCTCGGCAACACGCCGCAGCGGGTGGCGCTCGCGCCCGAAGTCACCGGTGAGCTGCACGCGATGATGCTGGACATGCGCCGCACCTTCGACGAGATGGTGGTCCAATACTCCGGACCCGATCGGGCACAAGCCATTCTGGACAACCAGTTCTATCAGACGGTCGCCACCTCGCTCGCCGGGACGCAGGAGTACATGGCGATGGAGAAGCTCGGTCAACTGCTGAGCCAGGACCGGTGGGACCTGGTCGTAGTCGACACTCCCCCGTCGCGCAACGCGCTGGATTTCTTGGATGCGCCGAAACGGCTGGGCAGCTTCATGGACAGCCGGCTGTGGCGACTGCTGCTCGCCCCCGGCCGGGGCATCGGGCGGCTGGTGACCGGCGCGATGAGTTTGGCGATGAAGGCGCTGTCGACCGTGCTCGGTTCGCAAATGCTGGCCGACGCGGCGGCGTTCGTGCAATCGCTGGACGCCACGTTCGGCGGGTTCCGCGAGAAGGCGGACCGCACGTATGCCCTGCTGAAGAGGCGCGGCACGCAGTTCGTGGTGGTATCCGCGGCCGAGCCGGACGCGCTGCGCGAGGCATCCTTCTTCGTCGATCGGCTTTCGCAGGAGGGCATGCCGCTCGCCGGGCTGGTCTTGAACCGCACCCACCCGACGTTGTGCTCTTTGCCGGCGGAGCGGGCGATCGACGGACGCGAAACGCTGGAGACGGAGGCGGACTCCGAGGCCGCTTCGCTGGCCGCGGCCATCCTGCAAATCCATGCCGATCGCGCCCAAACCGCCAAGCGCGAGATCCGGCTGCTGTCCCGTTTTACCGGAGCCAACCCGCACGTGCCGGTCATCGGGGTGCCGTCGCTGCCGTTCGATGTTTCGGATCTGGAGGCCCTGCGGGCGCTCGCCGATCAGATCACTGCGGCCGGCAACGGGCTCGCGGCGGCACGATAAATAGCGGGTCCCGCAACCCTAAACGCGTGGTTTAGACCCGCTTCCGGCCCAGCCGGCCTATTTGACACGGGTCAGTTGTAGCTGGCGAATCCTTATTGCGCACAAGCCACTTCATATTGGACACGGCCCAATAAAAGCCGGCATCCTGCGCTGTAACAGAACCGTAATGATGAGCGAGCCTTGCGGGCGGTGGGCTACCTGGGAGCGGCCCGAGTAGCCGGCGGCCTATTTATCGGTGCCGGAGAGTCAGCCGACGCCGCGACTCCTGCGCTTGTCGAAGAAATCCGACCAGGAGACGACCTCGGGGTGCTGCTTGAGCAGAGCTCGGCGCTGACGCTCGGTCATGCCGCCCCACACTCCGAACTCGACCTTGTTATCGAGCGCGTCGGCACCGCACTCCTGCATTACCGGGCAGTGACGGCAGATCACTGCGGCCTTGCGCTGGGCGGCGCCGCGGACGAACAGTTCGTCCGGATCGGTTGTCCGGCAGAGTGCCTTGGACACCCAGGCAATCCGCTCTTCCGCGTCAACGCTACGTAATACCCCCTGTGCAGCCGCGATGTTCGTCCGACGCGCGGCCGGTCGTGTTACTGACACGAGCTGTTCCCTTCCTCCCGGTCGCAATTCGCGACCGCCTCCCTCGGGTGCAGACCCCTGCTGCGATCTACGCCACACTGTGAGTTTCGGTGTTACCTGCATCTCACCGTGTGTCTAAGTTAGGTGGTCAGGTGCCAATTGCGCAACAGTCTCATAACACTTTTTTGGGACGATCGTGCCGTCTCGCCCAGAATCATAGGCCTGCACGTAACGTCGTGTACCCACTTTTGGCACCCGATTCGTGACGCAACCGAAAATATTGGCTGGCGACGGTCATCAAGTTCCCTGGTCACGGCCCGCTTCGGCGGCCGGTTCAAATTAACGGAAACGTCGGGCGACAGGGGGCCGTTACTGTAGTACGCATGCCAGAGCGCCCCCCGGTAGTTCTCACGATTCTCAAGCTTCTGGGGTGCTGCTTACTGGCCAGCGTGGTCGCGACCGCGCTGATGTTCCCCCTCGCGGGCGGGGTGGGCCTGATGTCGAACCGGGCGTCCGAAGTGGTGGCCAACGGCTCGGCCCAGCTCGTCGAGGGACAGGTGCCTGCGGTGTCGACGATGGTCGACGCGAAGGGCAACGTGATCGCCTGGCTGTACTCGCAGCGCCGGTTCGAGGTGCCCACCGACAAGATCGCCAACACGATGAAGCTGGCGATCGTCTCGATCGAGGACAAGCGTTTCGCCGAACACGCCGGCGTGGACTGGAAAGGCACGCTGACCGGGCTGGCCGGCTATGCGCGCGGCGACGTCGACACTCGCGGCGGCTCGACCATCGAGCAGCAGTACATCAAGAACTACCAGCTGCTGGTGACCGCCCAGACCGACGCCGAGAAGCGCGCCGCCGTCGAGACCACCCCGGCCCGCAAGCTGCGCGAGATCCGGATGGCCCTGACGCTGGACAAGACGTTCACCAAGCCGGAGATCCTGACCCGCTACCTCAATCTCGTCTCGTTCGGTAACAACTCGTTCGGCGTGCAGGACGCGGCGCAGACCTACTTCGGCATCAACGCGTCGGATCTGAACTGGCAACAGGCGGCGCTGCTGGCGGGCATGGTGCAGTCCACCAGCACGCTGAACCCGTACACGAACCCGGACGGCGCGCTGGCCCGGCGGAACCTGGTGCTGGACACCATGATCGAGAACATTCCGCAGGAGGCCGACGCCCTGCGCGCCGCCAAGGCCCAGCCGCTGGGGGTCTTGCCGCAACCCAACGAGCTGCCCCGGGGCTGCATCGCGGCCGGCGACCGCGCGTTCTTCTGCGACTACGTGCAGGAGTATCTGTCTCGCGCCGGGATCAGCAAGGAACAAGTCGCCAGGGGCGGCTACCTGATCCGCACGACGCTCAACCCGGACGTGCAGATCCCGGTCAAGGCGGCCATCGACAAGTTCGCCAGCCCGACGCTGCCGGGCATCTCGAGTGTGATGAGCGTGATCCAGCCGGGCAAGACCTCCCATCACGTGATGGCGATGGCCAGCAACCGCACCTACGGCCTCAACCTCGACGCCGGTGAAACGATGCGGCCGCAGCCGTTCTCGCTGGTCGGCGACGGCGCCGGGTCGGTCTTCAAGATCTTCACGACGGCCGCGGCGCTGGACATGGGGATGGGCATCAACGCCACGCTCGAGGTGCCGGGCCGATTCCAGGCCAAGGGCATGGGTAGCGGTGGGGCCAAGGGCTGCCCCAAGGACACCTGGTGCGTGATCAACGCCGGCAACTACAAGGGCTCGATGAACGTGACCGAGGCGCTGGCCACCTCGCCCAACACCGCGTTCGCCAAGCTGATCCAGCAGGTCGGGGTGACGCGCACGGTGGACATGGCGATCAAGCTGGGCCTGCGGTCCTACGCCGACCCGGGCACCGCCCGCGACTACAACCCCGACAGCAACGAGAGCCTGGCCGACTTCGTCAAGCGGCAGAACATCGGTTCGTTCACGCTCGGCCCGATCGAGGTGAATGCGTTGGAGCTGTCCAATGTCGCGGCCACGCTGGCCTCTGGGGGCGTGTGGTGCCCGCCGAACCCGATCGACAAGCTGATCGACCGCAACGGCAACGAGGTGGCCGTCACCACCGAGACGTGCGATCAGGTGGTGCCCGAGGGCCTGGCCAACACGATGGCCAACGCGATGAGCAAGGACGCGGTCGGCAGCGGCACGGCGGCCGGTTCGGCCGGCGCGGCCGGCTGGAACCTGCCGGTGTCCGCCAAGACCGGCACCACCGAGGCGCACCGATCCTCCGCGTTCGTGGGCTTCACCAGCCACTACGCGGCGGCGAACTACATCTACGACGACTCGACCACGCCGACGGACCTGTGCTCCGCCCCGCTGCGCCACTGCGGCGAGGGCGACCTGTACGGCGGTAACGAGCCGGCCCGCACCTGGTTCACGGCGATGAAACCGATCGCCGACAGCTTCGGCGAGGTGAAACTGCCGCCCACCGATCCCCGCTACGTCGACGGGTCACCGGGATCGCGGGTGCCCAGCGTCGCCGGCCTGGACATCGACGCGGCGCGCCAGCGCATCAAGGAGGCGGGTTTCCAGGTCGCCGACCAGAACAACTTCGTCAACAGCACCGCTAAGCAGGGCGAGGTGGTCGGAACGACGCCAAGCGGCGCAACGATTCCGGGGTCGATCATCACCATCCAAGTCAGCAACGGCATCCCGCCGGCTCCGCCGCCGCCGCCGGAAGGCGGGCCGCCGCCGGTCGGATCGCAGGTGGTGGAGATTCCGGGCCTGCCGCCGATCACGATCCCGTTGCTCGCGCCACCGCCGCCGGCGGCGCCCGGACAGCCGCCTCCGTAGGCGTTGCGGCGCAGCAGATACGGTGTCAGCGCACCAGCGGCAGTAGGCTGCCTGCATGGCTGATGTTCTGCGCGCCCTGATACGCACCGGCGCCGTTGCGGTCGGCTCCACCGTCGCCGGCATCGGTTACGCCTCGATCGTCGAGCGCAACGCGTTCGTCCTGCGCGAGATAACCATGCCCGTGTTGACGCCGGGTTCCACACCGCTGCGCGTGCTGCATATCAGCGATATCCACATGCTTCCCCACCAACGCCGCAAACAGGCCTGGCTGCGCGAGCTGGCCAGCTGGGAGCCCGACCTGGTCGTCAACACCGGCGACAACCTCGCGCACCCCAAGGCGGTGCCCGCGGTCGTCCAGACGCTGGGCGACCTGCTCTCCCGCCCGGGCGTCTTCGTCTTCGGCAGCAACGACTACTTCGGGCCGCGGCTGAAAAACCCGGCGAACTACGTGACCAAGCCGTCGCACCGCGTCCGGGGTGAGCCGCTGCCCTGGCAGGATCTGCGCGCGGCGTTCACCGAGCGCGGCTGGCTGGACCTCACCCACACCCGTCGTGAATTCGAGGTGGCCGGCCTGCACGTCGCAGCGGCGGGCGTCGATGACCCGCACATCGACCGAGACCGGTACGACGCGATCGCGGGGCCCGCCAGCCCGGCGGCGAACCTGCGGCTGGGGCTTACCCATTCGCCCGAGCCGCGCGTGCTGGATCGCTTCGCCGCCGACGGCTACCAGTTGGTTATGGCCGGGCACACCCACGGTGGGCAGCTGTGTCTGCCGTTCTACGGCGCCCTGGTGACCAATTGCGGCCTGGATCGGTCCCGCGCCAAGGGGCCGTCGCGCTGGGGCGCCAACATGCTGTTGCATGTCTCGGCCGGCATCGGCACTTCGCCGTATGCGCCGCTGCGGTTCTGCTGTAGGCCCGAGGCGACCCTCCTGACGTTGATCGCCAGCCCGATGGGCGGCCGAGATTCGAGCAGCAACTTCGGCCGGACGCAGCCGGCAGTTTCGGTGCGTTGAGCGATCGGGCCCGGATCGCGGTCCGCAGCCTGCCGCGCGCCTGGACCGACAACGCGATTCGGCTGATCGAGGCCGACGCCCGTCGCAGCGCCGATACGCACCTGTTGCGCTACCCGCTGCCGTCGGCCTGGTGCCCGAATGTCGATGTCGCCCTGTACCTCAAGGACGAGACCACCCACATCACCGGCAGCCTGAAGCACCGCTTGGCGCGCTCGTTGTTCCTCTACGCGCTGTGCAACGGGTGGATTTCGGAGGGCACCACCGTTGTCGAGGCGTCGTCGGGCTCGACGGCGGTGTCGGAGGCCTACTTCGCGGCGCTGCTGGGTCTGCCGTTCGTCGCCGTGATGCCGGCCGCCACCAGCTCCGCCAAGGTCGCCCTGATCGAATCGCAAGGCGGCCGTTGCCATTTCGTGCAGAACTCCAGCGAGGTGTACGCCGAGGCGCAGCGTGTCGCCGACGAGACGGGCGGGCACTACCTGGACCAATTCACTAACGCGGAGCGCGCGACCGACTGGCGTGGCAACAACAACATCGCCGAGTCGATCTATGAGCAAATGCTCGACGAGAACCACCCGGTCCCGGAATGGATCGTGGTGGGCGCGGGCACCGGCGGCACCAGCGCGACGATCGGCCGCTACATCCGCTACCGCCGACATGCCACCCGGTTGTGCGTCGTGGACCCGGAGAACTCCGCGTTCTTCCCGGCCTACGCCGAGGACAGATACGACATCGTGATGCCCACGTCGTCCCGCATCGAAGGCATCGGCCGGCCGCGCGTGGAGCCGTCGTTTCTGCCCGGCGTGGTCGACCGCATGGTCGCCGTGCCGGACGCGGCATCGATTGCCGCAGCCCGCCATGTGAGCGCCGTCCTGGGACGACGGGTGGGGCCGTCGACGGGCACCAACCTGTGGGGCGCGTTCGGCGTGCTCGCCGAGATGGTCGCCGAGGGCCGCAGCGGTTCGGTGGTCACGCTGCTCGCCGACAGCGGCGATCGTTATGTCGACACCTATTTCAGCGATGAGTGGGTCGCTGCGCAGGGGCTCGATCCGTCCGGGCCCGCAGCCGCGCTCGTCGAGTTCGAGCGCTCCTGCCGTTGGACCTAGGGCGCGGCCTGGGGTTTCGCCAGTCGCCCGGCGCGTGCGATAGGCTGTCGTGGCTTCAAGCGGGGTGTGGCGCAGCTTGGTAGCGCGCTTCGTTCGGGACGAAGAGGCCGTGGGTTCAAATCCCGCCACCCCGACCAGGAACTGTCAGGGTCGATCCGCTCGACGAAACAAGTTGGCCACGCTGTGGTGCAGGCCGCGGACCGCGTACCCGGCCGTCCACAGCGAAACCACGATGAGAACAACGAACATCGGTAGCCAGTTGCCCTTGTGGTGATCGACGCTCCACCAGACGACGGTGAACAGAACCGCGCAGATGAACAGCAAGACGTCGCGCCAGCCGCCGCGATAGGCGGCGGCCGCTCCGCGCAGCGATCGGTATCTGTTGACGGCGGCGATCAGGTCGTCGATGCGGCTATCGATGCTGCCCTGGAGTTGCGCCCGCCGCTCCACCTGTTCCGGGGGTAGCTCCTTCAGCAGTTCCATGTCCTGCTTGATCGCGCGGCGGACATCCGGACCCTTGAGATATCCCGCCGTCGCACCGAGCGCCATTCCACCGGCGATCGGCGCAATCCCCAGGGCAAGATCCGCCACCGCAGGCATGTTCGTCTCCTCAGTCACCCATCGAGGTCGCGGCGAGCGTACCGCCCTGCTGGTGGGCCCGCTACCACCTAGGCGAGTGGTGCACTGGCCCAGATCTGCAATTGCTCCCGCCCGACGAGGCGGCAGCGATGAGTGGTCGCCAGCTGACGCGCCGCCCTTGTGAACGCTTGATTCGTGACCACGACCGCTTGGGCGCAGCCGTGCTGGCGCGCGCCGGCAACGACTTGCTGCACGGCGGCGACGCCGACGTCGCGCGCCAGCCTCTTGCATTGGACCGCCATGCGGGTGCCGCCTTTCCTGGCGATCAGGTCCACCCCGTAGTCGCCGGTGCTGGCGGTGTGGGTGACACCCCAACCCCTCGTACGCAGTTGTGCCGCAACGAATTCCTCGAACTCGACACCCGACATCTGGTCGACGGCCGCCATTTCCGACGCCGCGCGTTTGAGGTCACGCCTGCGCTGCAATCCGACTCGGAAGCGGTCCCGCCGAGCCGAAAGCCACAGCAGGACAAGCAACGTCACGACAAGGCCGCCGAGACCCGCCGAGAATCCGGCCGTCACGCTGCCGGTGCTTTTCGAAGTGAAATACCAAGGGAGAGCGAACCCGAACACCAGGAGCGACCCGAGCATCTTCTCCATGAGGAAAAGCTAGCCGACGGCTACGACAATTCGGCGCAGGCGAGACGCGTCTGCGGCTACGCGCACCGTTTCGGTTCGGCCTCGCACAGCGGTGTTACACCGCGAAATCGATATCGGTGCGCGGCCACCCAGCGGTAGGCGGCCTCCTGCAGCGCGCCGATGCCCGGGATCCGGTAGATCCACAACGGCAGCCGCGTGCCGAGCGCCGCGGACAGGGCCGCGTTCATTGCGTGGGCGCCCGCAAACACCGCGCCGGACGAGTCCAGCCACCACGCCGACGCCGTCAACCGGTCATCGGGCACCCCCACCCGCGCGGCCACTTCCGGGGACTGCCACGGCTCGATGCGCAGCCGGCCGGTTCGGTCCAGCCGGGCGATTCGGTTGACGGCAAGGGTGCACATCCCACACCGGCCGTCGAACGCCAAAGTGCCGTCCATATCCCAACTTTATTCCAGCGGCCGCCGCGGCGGGCCTACGCGCAGTCGGCGCAAACCGGCAGCCCGGCACTAGAGGTGCGCAACCGGCTGCGGTGCTGCACCAGAAAACAGCTCGAGCAGGTGAACTCGTCGGCGCGCTGGGGAATTACCGTCACCGAGAGTTCTTCACCGGAGAGATCCGCGCCGGGCAGCTCGAAGAAAGGCATGTCGTTGGGGTCGTCGTCCACGATGGCCGTGGACGAGGGGGCGAGCGTGGTTGTCAGTTCGCGCAGGCCCGAACGATCCGGGGCCTCGACATCGGACACGCGACGAGCGTCGTAATCGCTTGCTGTCGCCATGGGTGCTCCTTTCGGAGGAGGACCGGGTTGGCGCACTTGTCTGTACTCACCCGTGGCTCAGGCGATACCCCGTTAGGGGGCAGTTCACACCTGTCAGCTGCTGGGCGGGGGCGCGTCGGCGTCGGAGGCTTCCCATTGCCGCAATTCGGACCGGCGAACCCGGCGGTGGGCGTATGCCAGCCAGCCGGCGCCGGCCGCGGCGCACACGGCGGCCAGGATCACCGCCACACACCCGGCGACCGCATGACCGGTAGCCAGCGCGAACAGGCCCACGATCAGGGCGACGACCGCGATCGCCACCCCGGCCAAGCCGGGCGCATTGGCGCCGTTCTTCATGGATTCGCCGGCGTGCTGGCGGGTGGTGCGGGCATGATCAACCGGGTCGTGCCGGGAATCATCCACCATTGCTCCTAGTGAAAAGGGTTGCCTACCAAGCTCGTTTCCTCGAATTCCTTGCAGGTCTACCCGCGGTCCGCGGCGGCGAAACGACCCGCCGGCCGTGTCGGTGGGGCCCAGGGTGGGTATGCCGCAGCGATGACACCCGCTCGCGCCCCCGCGGTCCTGTTCGACATAGACGGAACCCTCGTCGACTCCAACTACCTGCACGTCTACGCCTGGCAGCGTGCCTTCGACGCCGAAGGCATCACGGTCGCGGCCTGGCACATTCACCGCTGCATCGGCATGGACGGCTCGAAGTTGGTGCGCACGCTATCCGACGACGCCCCGGACGACGTGCAAGAGCGGCTCAGCGACGCACACAGCCGCTACTACCGCGAGACGGCGTCCCTACTGCAGCCGTTGCCGGGCGCGCAAGCGTTGCTGCGCCGGGTCGCCGGGCTGGGGCTGCAGGTGGTGCTGGCCAGCTCGGCACCGGAGGACGAGCTCGAATTGCTGCGCAAGGCGCTCGGCTGCGACGACATCATCGCCGAAACGACGTCGTCACGCGACGTCGACACCGCCAAGCCCGAGCCGGGCATCGTGAAGGTCGCGCTGGACCGGGCCGGCGTAAACCCCGACCGGGCGGTGTTCGTCGGGGATGCCGTATGGGATGCCCACGCCGCGGCGGGCGCGGGATTGCCGTGCATCGGCATGCTGAGCGGCGGCATCGCCCGAGGCGAGCTCGAGGCCGCCGGGGCCGAACCGATCTTCGCGGGCCCGCTGGATCTCCTCGATCACCTGGAATCCACCCGCATCGCGGCGCTGGCGCCTAGCCCCTGATGGTTACATCCCCCGGGTGCGCAGGACCAACGGCAACACCCACCAGAAAAACGCGAACATGACAAGCGCGCACGCTCCCGCGATGAAGCCCACGTTGCGATTGGCTACCGCGGCGAAAATGATGATGGTCACCCCGGTCAGCGCGGCACCCAGCAACACCAGCCCGGCATAGGCGCACCGGTGTGCCGCAGACACCAGCACCTGCAATCGATGCCGCCGGAACAACATCCGATGCATGGCCACCGGGGAAATGAGCAACACCGTGGCGCCGACCGAAAAACCCACCGTCGCCAAATAGACCACCCGCAGCCCCCCGCCGAGGATGTCGAAGCGCTGCTGGAACGGCAGGGTGAGCAGGAAGCCGGTCAGCAGCTGCACCCCGGTCTGCACCACCCGCAGCTCCTGCAGCAGGCTGTTCCAATTGCGGTCGAGCCGTTGGATTTCCGTTTCGCCGCGTTCCTCGCGATCCCAGCGCTGGTCATCCTCCGGATGGTCGACATCCATGGCCGTGATCATCGCACCAGCCGGCGCATTTGTGGAGCGACCTCCCGTCGTACCGCAGCCACCGACGCCGACGGCCCGTTAGCTACGGCCGAAATGCCTTGCGCCATTGGAGAACTGACATTCCAACGCCCGCGCCCAGGCCGGCGGGCCCGACACGCCCGGGGTGACGTCAGTGGTTGAGCTTGCCGTCCCGTACCGCGGTCAACGCGTCGTCCAGCGTCGGATACAGCGGGAAGGTCTTGTCCAGGCCGGTCAGGTGGATTGGTCGTCTGGTCGCCGGACCGCGCGCGACCACCCCGAACTCGGTGGACTTGCCGAGTTTCTCGTAGGTCGCCGCGAGGATCTTCAGCCCCACCGAGCCGAGGAACTCCACCGCCGAAAGATCGATGACCAGCGCCGACGGACCATCCGCGACGACCGCGGTGATGGCTTGTTCCAGGGCCGGAGCGGTGACCAAGTCGATTTCGCCGCTCACACTGACCACGGACACGCCATCGTGGTCCGCAACCAACGTGGTAATCGAATCAGGTGCTGACAATGGCGATCCTTCGTCCTGGGCCTTAAGTGTGGTGCAAGCCTAGCCTGCTTTGCGAACTGCGAGAAACAAGAAGACCTCAACACCTGCCCCGCGACGGTCCAGGCTAGTCTCCCCATAGAACCTGCGCACTGCGACGCGGCACTTGGGAGGCCAGATGTCAGATTCGCCGTCGGATTTCGCCACCACCACCACCGCCGCGCAGCCGGGCAGCGTCTCCAGCGAGGGTCTGTTGCCGCAGCTGGTCCAGCATTTGCGGCAGAACCGGACCGTTTTGCGCGAGGAGTGGGCCCGCAGAATCACCGAGGCGCAATTGCTGACCGCGATGACGCCCGAGGAGCTGTTCTCCGAAGCCACGGCCGTCTACGACAACTACGTCGAGGTGCTCGAGACCGGTAGCGTGGAGGCGCTGCAGGCCTACGCGCGCGACCTGTCGGAACGCATCATCCCGCGAGGCGTGGAAACCGACGAGGTGCTCGGCATCGTGCTGCTGCTGCGCGACGTGCTGGCCCGCTCGCTGTTCGAGAAGTACCAGACCGAGTTCGGGATGCTGAACCGGGTGCTGGACGCCTACGAGCCGGCGGCCAACCGCATCGCCAACACCGTGGGCGTCAGCTTCGTGCAGGAGCGCGAGCGCATCATTCGCCAGCAGCAGGAGGCGATCCGCGAGCTGTCGACGCCGGTGCTGCAGGTGCGCGAGCAGCTGCTGATTCTGCCGATCATCGGTGTGCTGGATTCGCAGCGCGCCCGTCAGGTCACCGAACAGCTACTGCGGGCCATCCGCGCCAACCGCGCGAAGGTCGTGGTCATCGACATCACCGGTGTGCCCACCATCGACTCCACGGTGGCGAACCACCTGGTGCAGACGGTCGACGCGTCGGGTCTGATGGGCGCAAGCGTGATCATCACCGGCCTGTCTTCCGAGATCGCCCTGACGCTGGTGACCATCGGGCTGGACCTGTCGAAGATGAACGCCGTCGGTGACCTGCAGGGCGGTATCGAAGAAGCCGAACGCCTGCTCGGTTACGAAGTCACCCGCACCGGCGAGACCACCGGGTAACCACCGTTAGCACGAGCACCCCATGCCAGTCCCGATCCTGAAACAGGGCGCGATTCTCATCGCAACGGTGCAGTCCGCACTCACCGACTCCGAGACCGAACGGCTGCGCTACGACCTCATGGAGCGGGTGAGCCGGTTCCGCGCGCAGGGCATCATCGTCGACGTCACCGCCATCGACGTGATGGATTCGTTCGCCGCGCGGTCGCTGCGCACCATCGCGCACATGACCCGGCTGCGCGGCGCGGACACCGTGATCGTGGGCCTGCAGCCCGAAGTGGCCTTCGCCATGGTGCAACTGGGGCTGGCGTTCGACGACATGAACACCGCCCTGGACCTCGAAGAGGGCCTTGCCCTGCTGAATCGAAAATCGACGATCGGGCGCGACGGTGGAGGGTGACATCGTCGTCGACATCCACAACCCCGACGACATCGTCGCTGCACGCAAAGCCGGCCATGACCTAGCCCTCGACCTCGGATTCACGCTGACCGACGTCACCATGATCGCGACCGCGATCTCCGAAATCGCCCGCAACATCACCAGCTACGCGGGTCGCGGTGCGGTCCGGGTCGCGGTGGAGGACCGGGAGGGCCGCAAGGCCCTGGTGGTGCGCGCCGAGGACGACGGCCCCGGCATCGCCGACATCGAGCGCGCGCTGGAAGACGGATACTCCACCGGCCGCGGGCTGGGCATGGGCCTGCCTGGGGCGCGGCGCCTGATGGACCGATTGGTCGTGGAATCCGCTCGCGGCCGCGGAACGGTCATCGAGATGTGGAAATGGGTTCCGGGCCATGCATAAACACGGCCGGCTGGGACCGATCGAGTGGGCGAGGGCGGGTCGCCCACTGCCCGGCGAGTCCACCTCCGGCGACCGGGGTCTCGCGGTCGACATCGACGGCGAAGCCGCCCTGTTCGGTGTGATGGACGGCCTCGGCCACGGTCCTGCCGCCGCGGCCGCCGCCCTGCGCGCCATCGATGCGCTCGAAGACGCCCGTGGCGAGCGGCTCGAGGTTTTGATCCAGCTCTGCCACCGGGTATTGGGTGGCACCAGAGGGGCCGCGATGACCCTGGCGCGGGTCGATTTCGCGGCCAGCACACTGACGTGGACCGGGGTCGGCAACGTCAGCGCCAACCTGCTCGCCAAGGACGCGGCCGGCATCCACGTTCGATCCAGCGCGCGCCTTGCCGCGGGCATCGTCGGCTATCGCATTCCCGAAATCAGCCCGGCACAGGTCATTTCGATTCGCACCGGCGACCTCATCGTCCTCGCCACCGACGGCATCAACGAGGAGCACCTGGACCACCTCGACTTCGCAGCCCCGGCCGTTGCCATAGCCGAGGAGATCCTGACCAAGTACGCCAAGGAATCCGACGACGCGATGGTGCTCGCCGCGCGTCACCGGGGGGTGTCGACGTGACCGGCGGCAAGGACTTCCACGCGCAATACGTCGCCGCGCTGCGGGCCCATCTCGATAGCCGCGACGACGACAGCCTGGCAGTCGCCCATGAACTCGGGCGGCGGGCGCTGCAGGAACAGATCAGCACGCTCGACATCGTCGAGCACCACGTCAAGCTGCTTCTCGAACTCTCCCAGGACGTCCGGCTGGACGCGCCGGTAGCGCTGGAATTCCTGCTGCAGACGCTGGCGCCGCTGGATGTCGCGACGCGAGGATTCATCGACGGTACAAGGCGCTATGCGGAACAACGCGCCCGCGCCGAGGATCTCGCCGACCGCGACAAATTCCGTACCGCCCTGGTGAATTCGTTGCAAGAGGGCTTCTTCGTCGCCGACCACGAGGGCACCGTGATCGAGATGAACAACGCCCTCATCGACATCCTCGGCTATCCCGCGGAGGGTTTGCCGTATCGCTGGCCCCATCCGTGGCTGGTGGACAAGAAGACGGCGCGGCAACAGATCGCCCGAGTCGCCAGCGAGGGCGGCGCCGAGTACGACACACCGATTCGGCACCGCGACGGCCGCCTCGCCTGGGTGACGGTGAGCATCAATGCGGTCCGCGAGACCGACACGCACCGGGAAGCCTTCGTCGGGACGATTCGGGACATCACCGCCGAACGGGCGTTTGCGGCCCGCGAAAGCGCGGTGCTGCGCTTGGCCACCGCCGTGGCCGTGGCCAAAAGCGTCGATGAGCTGCTGTCGATCACCCTCGACGAGTGCCGGACGTCGATCGACGTGCAACGCGTGGTCGCCGTCTCCTGGCCGGCCGGGGACGCGGAACCCACCGTCCAGGTGGCCGGCGAGCCCGCCGAATTGAGCTGGCGCGACCTTGATCCGTGGTTGCGCAACACATTTCAGGACGCGCGCCACCAGCTGCCGCTGACGGCCAAGACCGTCGATCGGCCCGAAAGCCCCGGCAAGGCGCAGGGATTGGTCGCGGTGCTCTCCGGTGCGGGAGACCTCGCGTTGTGGCTGGAGTTTCGCACGCCCCGCTGGGTCAGTGCCGAGGATCGGCTCCTGGTCACGGTGCTCATCGGGCATCTGAGCCTGGCCGTGCAGCATGTCCGGCAGTTCGAGAGCGCCCGCGAGACGTCGCTGACGCTGCAGCGCGCGATGCTGCCGCCGCTGGAACCGCCGCCGGGCTTTGCCGTCTGCTACGAACCGGCCGTTCCGCCGCTGGAGATCGGAGGCGACTGGTACGACGTGTTGCCGATCGGTGCCCACCGCATCGGCATCGTTGTCGGCGACTGCGTGGGGCGGGGTCTGCCAGCGGCCGCGATCATGGGTCAGCTCCGCAGCTCGGCGCGCGCGCTGTTGATCAACGGCGCCGAACCGGCGCTGCTGCTCGAGCAGCTCGACTCGGCGGCATCCCTCATTCCGAACGCCTACTGCACCACCGTGTTCCTGGCGATCCTGGACACCGAATCCGGGGTGCTGCAGTACAGCAACGCGGGCCACATGCCCGCACTGCTCGCGGGCCCCGCGCCCGCGACGACGAGCGTGCTGACCGACGCCTCGTCGGTACCCCTCGCGGTACGCCGAGACGAACCGCGCCCGCAAACCTCGTTGGTACTCCCACCGGGCTCGACGCTGATGCTGTTCACCGACGGCCTGGTGGAACGCAAGCACGAGTCGATCGACCTTGGAATCGCGCGCGCCGCAGACGTTTTGACGGACGCGCTGCAGCTTCCGCTGGACGGCGTCGCCGACGCGGTGCTGCGTGAGCTGGCTCCGGCGTCGGGGTACGACGACGACGTCGCGATGGTGATATACCGTCACCAGCCGAAGCACTTCCGGACCGAAAGTGATGCCGCCGCAGACAATTTGGTCAACATCCGGCACCGGCTGGCGGTGTGGCTGCAGTCTGTCGGGGTGGCGAATGGGTTGGCCGCCGACATCGTGCTGGTCGTCAACGAAGCCTGCACCAACTGCGTCGAGCACGCGTATCGCGGACACCCCGTCGGGTTCATGCTGGTCGAGGCCAACGCCACGGAGGGTGAGATCCGGGTGCGGGTCGTCGATGCGGGTTCCTGGAAGACACCGGCCGCCAACCCGGGCAACAGCGGGCGGGGTCTGGTGCTGATGAGGGCGCTCAGCGACACGATGGAAATCGACAGTTCCCCAACGGGAACGACGGTCGACATCAGCTTCAGATCTTCGGTCGATCAGGTTTGATGGTCGCGCACCGTTTGCGCGCTCCCCGACGGTGGTACCCACAGGCGTGACCCGCGCATCGATCACGGTCGAACCCGCCCTTCCGGCCGCGCACGGGCCATTGTCGATGGCGGTCCGTCGTGCCTTGACGGGGCCGCCGTCGGGCGATCACCTCGTCCGCATCAGCACCTCCGTGCGGGATTCCGATCCCTACGGCCTGGACCTGCAGCTGGCCCTGTGCATGTGCTACGAGCTGCACTACCGGGGTTTCGCTGGCGTGGATCCCGCCTGGGAGTGGAATCCCGCGCTGCTGCACCTGCGCGCCGAACTCGAGCGGGCTTTCTTGGCGGGCGTGCGTCGCGACGTCGGACCCGTCGATCCCAACCGCACCTCGGCCGAGGAAATGGACGCCATCTCCCTCGAGCCCGTCGACGGCACCGGCCCGTCGTATTACCTGCGCGACACCGCGACCTGGCAGCAGATGCGCGAATACTTCGTGCACCGATCGCTGTATCACCTCAAGGAGGGCGATCCCCACGCGTGGGCGATTCCACGGCTGACGGGCCGCGCGAAGGCGGCGTTCGTGGCGATCGAGTACGACGAGTACGGTGCCGGCCAGGGCCCGCGGCTGCACCAGCAGCTCTTCGCGGACCTGCTGGCGGCCGCCGGGCTGGATTCGACGTATCTGGGCTACCTCGACGCCGTGCCCGCGGAAGCGCTTGCGGCGGTGAACCTGATGTCGCTTTTCGGCTTGCATCGCCGGTTGCGCGGCGCCGCGATCGGGCACTTCGCGTCCACCGAGATCACCTCACCGCCGGGCTCGCGACGGATGGTCCAGGCGCTGGAGCGGATGGACGCACCGCCGGAGTGCATCGCCTTCTACCGCGAGCACGTCGAGGCCGACGCGGTGCACGAACAGGTGGTGCGCCTCGACGTGGTCGGTGATCTCGTCGCTCGCGAACCGAGGCTCGATCGTGACGTGGTCTTCGGTATGCGTGCGCACGCGGTGGTCGAAAATCGCTTGGCGGACAACATCATCGCCGCCTGGAAGCGCGACGAGACGTCGCTACGGCGACCCCTCAATTAGCCCCTACGACGGGGTGCGGCGGCACCGCCGGTGGCTGGTGTCGCACAGCGGGTACTCCTTGCTGCGCGCGCAGGTGCAGATCGCGACCATGAATCGGTCTGATTCGACGACATGACCGTCGGGCATCTCGATGCGCACCGGGCCGGACACCAGCACCGGGCCCTTCGGTACCACCTGCACCCGGGTGCCGGTCATGGCTTGTCCGCCCGGATCACAACCAGTTCCTCTTCCCGGCGACCGCGTGGCAACCGCCCGGTTTCCTCCAGCCAGTCCGCGCGTGCGGACAGCACCGGGCCGAACGGAATCCACTGGGACGCAACAACATCGGCCTCGAGTCCGGAAGCCCGCAACGAGTCCAGCGACTGGCCGACACCGGCCAGCGCCGAGTGGACGAGTAACAGAGAACCGCCGCTGCACAACAGGTTTGATGCCGACGCGCACAGCGGATCCAGCACCAGCCGCCCGTCGGGACCCGCATTCCACGCCCATGCCGGGCCGGCGCTCGGCGAGATCGTCTCGGTGTCGTCGTCGGGCGGTGTCGGCACGTAGGGCGGATTGGACACGACCAGCTCGAACGGTTCGCAGCTCAGCGCCCCGATCCAGGAGCCCTCGCGAACGTCGACCTCGACCCCCGCAACTGCCGCGTTGCCCCGGGAGCAGCGGACGGCGTGCGGACAGATGTCGAAGGCGGTGATGCTGGCACAACCCATTTCGGCGGCGGCAATCGCGACGAAGCCGCTGCCGGTGCACAGGTCGAGCACCCGCCGCCGCGGAACCAGCCCGCTCAGGTGCATCGTGTCGACGAGCAATCGCGAGTCTTCTTGCGGCGGATACACACCGCCATCCAGCTGGGCCGCCTCGGCGACAAGCAGCTCCGACCGCAGATCCGGGCAGGTGGCCGTCACCGCTGGGCCCGATTCACGCGGATGCCGAGGTTCTCGCGAGCTGTTCGACCACCGTCGAGCAGAACGCGGGCAGGTCGGACGGCGATCGGCTTGATATCAAGTTCCCGTCGACCACGACTTCTTCGTCCACGACGCGCGCGCCCGCGTTGCGGAGGTCGGTGCGAATGCTCGGATACGAGGTGAGCGTTCGCCCGGACGCCACCCCGGCCTCGACCAGCGTCCAGGGTCCGTGGCAGATCGCGCCGACCGGCTTTCCCGAGTTGACGAAGTCTCGGACGAACGAGACCGCCGAACCGTCCAGCCGCAACTTGTCCGGATTCACCGTGCCGCCGGGCAGCACCAAGCCGTCGAACTGGTCGACCGAGGCGTCCGTCACGGCCTTGTCCACCGCGAAGGTGCCCGCGGGCTCCAGATCGTGGTTACGCGCTTGAATCTCACCGGATTTCAGCGACAGCAGTTGAACTTCGGCCCCCGCGTCCTCCAGCGCCTCACGCGGCTGTTCCAGTTCGACCTTCTCCACACCGTCGGCCGCCAAAATGGCGATTCTCTTGCCTTGCAATTCGTTTGACATCGTGCCTTTCCTTCTGACGTTGGAGTTCGAATACCCTTGCCAAAGCCCACCAAACTCGCGGTCAGTTCGCGGCGGCCCGCAGCGCCCGCAGCAACGGTTCGGCCGCTTCCTTCAGGAAAAGCTCCTGGGTGTCGCCGCCGATCTGAAGCAATGCCACATCGGTGAACCCGGCCTCCCAGTACGGCCGGACGGCGTCGACGATCGCATCGAGGTCGGGTCCGCAGGGAATGCTCTCGGCGACGTCTTCGGGGCGCACGAATTGGGTCGCACCGGCGAAGCCGGCCGGCGTTGGCAGGTCGGCGTTGACCGCCCAGCCGCCGCCGAACCACCGGAACTGGTCGTGGGCACGTTCGATCGCCGTGTCGCGGTCGGGATCCCAGCTCACCGGGATCTGCCCCACCACCCGGCCGCCTTCGGTCCCGTTGGCGGCCTGACGCGCGGCATGCCACGCGCCCACCAGGTCCGCGTCGGGTTGCACGGCGATCAGGTGATCGGCGAGCTTGGCGAATTTCTCGACGCCGTTCGGGCCGCTCGCCGCCACGCCGATCGGGACCGGCACGTCGGGCACGTCCCACAGCCGTGCCGAGTCGACTTGAAAGTAGTCGCCGCGCCAGTTCACCAGCCGGCCGCCGAACAGCTCACGAATGATCTTGATGGCCTCGCGCAGCATGTCCTGCCGGCGCTCGACGGTCGGCCAGCCGGCGCCGACGACATGTTCGTTGAGGTTCTCGCCGCTGCCCAACCCGAGTGTGAACCGCCCGTCGGCGAGAATCTGCACGGTCGCAGCCTGCTGCGCGACGACGGCGGGGTGATACCGCATGGTCGGGCACGTCACGTAGGTGTACAGATCGACCCGGTCGGTGGCGTTGGCCACCGCGCCCAGCACCGCCCAGGCGTTCGGTGCATGTCCCTGAGATGTCAGCCACGGTGAGAAGTGATCACTGCAGACTTCGAAGTCGAATCCGCGGTCTTCGGCTGAAATCGCATAGCGGACAAGGTCTTTGGGGCCGCTCTGCTCGGTCATCAAGGTATAGCCGAACTTGGTCATAACCGACCTGTACCCCGCGACGACTAGCGCAAACAGGTCAAACGGGGTTAGAGGCGCTCCCTGACCGCGGCCGACAGTCGCGCGCCGTCGGCCTTGCCGGCCGCGATGGCGGTGGCGGCCTTCATCACCTGGCCCATCTGCTTCATGCCGGGGCGCTCTCCGATGGCCTCGGCCACCTGCGCGATCGCGGTGTCGGCGACGTCGGCCAGCTCGGCCTCGGTGAGCGGTGTGGGCAGGTACTCGTCGATGATCCGCGCTTCGGCGTGCTCGTTGGCGGCGAGCTCGCCCCGGCCATTCTGGGTATAGATCTCGGCCGACTCGCCACGCTTCCGCGATTCCCTGGCCAGCACCTTGATGATTTCCTCGTCGGACAGTTCGCGGGCCTGCTTGCCGGAGACTTCCTCGGTCTGGATCGCCGCCAGCACCATCCGCAGCGTCGCGGTCCGCAGCTTGTCCTGCGCCTTCATCGCCTGGGTCAGGTCGGCCCGGAGCCGGGATTTCAGTTCCGCCATGCGTGAGACGCTACGCGCCGGGACCCCGCTTCTGATTGTGAAATGCCGCGACCGCCGACAGGATGGAGGCCATGACCCACGACGGCGCGCCCGCCGGCTATGGCGCCCCGCCGCCCTATGCTGCGCCACCGCCTTATGGCCCGCCACCCGCGTACGGCCCCCCGCCCGGGTACGGTCCGCCACCTGGGTATGGGGCGCCGCCGGGGTACGGGCCGCCGCCGGGGTACGGGCCGCCGCCCGGGTACGGCGCACCACCGGGGTTCGGTGCCTGGCCGGGCTATGGCCAGTCCCCGCCGGGCCAGGTGCCGCTCAAGCCCGGGATCATCCCGCTGCGCCCGTTGTCGCTGAGCGACATCTTCAACGGCGCCGTCGGCTACATCCGCACCAATCCGAAGGCGACGCTGGGATTGACCGCACTGGTGGTCGTGGTCATGCAGATCATCACGCGGATCGCCTTCTTCGGACCGTTGGCCGCCTATGGCCGGCTCAACACCGACAAGCCGGACGAACTTTCCTTGGGCGTCGTGGGCGCGTGGCTCGCGTCGATGTCGGGCAGCCTGCTGGTCACCTGGCTCGGCAGCATGATGCTGTCCGGAATGCTGACCGTCATCGTCGGGCGGGCGGTGTTCGGTTCGACGATCACCATCGGCGAAACGTGGGCCAAGATTCGCGGGCGGCTGCTGCCCCTGCTGGCCTTGGCGATGCTGGAAGCCGCCGTGGTGGTGGCCCTGGCGGGGTTGGTCGCGGTGATACTCGCCGTGGCCGCGGCGATCGGCAACGGTGCCCTGGCGGTATTGCTGGGATTCCCGTTGCTACTCGGCATGATCGCGGTGCTGGTGTACCTCTACACGGTGGTGCTGTTCGCGCCCGTGCTCATCGTGCTGGAGCGGCTGCCGGTCATGAACGCGATCACCCGCTCCTTTGCGCTGGTTCGCAATGGTTTCTGGCGGGTGCTGGGGATTCGGACCCTGACGTTCATCGTGGCATCCGTCATCGCCAATGCGATGGCCACGCCGTTCAGCATCGTGGGCCAGATCATGTTTGCCGGGGACACGTCCATTTCCGCGCTGCTCATCAGCACCTCGATCGCCTCCGTCGGGGCGGCGATCGGTGAGATCGTCACCGCACCCTTCAACGCCGGAGTCATCGTGCTGCTCTACACCGACCGCCGCATGCGCGCCGAGGCGTTCGATCTGGTGCTGCAGAGCGGCGCCGCTGGCGGCCCTTACGCGACCGCGTCCACCGACAACCTGTGGCTGACCCGGCCCGCGTAGGGGCCGAGCGAGGACGAGCTGACAGTGCCTTCCATCGACATCGACCGCGATGGCGCCCACCTGGCGGCCCAGACCGAACTCGGCAAGCCGATCTATGCGAAGGCTTCCGCGACACAGCAATTCGTCGAGTGGCTCAACGAACAGATCTACCGGCTGTTGCAGAAGACGGCCTCGATACCGGGCGGGTGGTTCACCACCATGGTGCTGCTCATCCTGCTGGGGATTGCGGTGGTGGTCGGCGTCCGCATCGCCCGGCGCACCATGCGCACCAGACGTGGCGGCGACCACCAGCTCTTCGAAACCGTTGAGCTGACCGCCGCCCAGCATCGCGCGACCGCGGAAAGCTATGCGGCGGAGGGAAATTGGGCCGCAGCGATTAGGCACAGGTTGCGTGCCGTCGCCCGCCAGCTCGAGGAGACCGGCGTCCTCAACCCGGCTCCCGGCCGCACCGCCAACGAACTGGCGCGGGACGCCGGCGCGGCGTTGCCTCATCTGGCGGGTGAATTATCCGAGGCGGCAACGGCATTCAATGACGTCACCTACGGTGAGCGTCCCGGTACCCAGGCCGCCTACCAGATGATCGCGGACCTCGACGACCACCTGCGATCGCGTGCACCGGCCGCCGCCGCGGCGACCGCGGAACACGTCGCCGCCGAATCATGGGCGCAGGTCCGATGACGGCCACCATCGAGAAACGGCCGGCGGCCCGATGGCGCGTCTGGACCTGGGTGCTGCTCACGCTGGTCGTGCTCACCGTCATCGCCGGGATCGGTGCCTACCTGACCGAACCGCGGCCCGGTACCCCGATGGATCCCGCTTCGACCGGGACCGACGGCGCGCACGCGCTGGTGACGCTGCTGCGCGACGGCGGTGTGGAGGTCATCGCGGCCAACAGCATCGCCGACGTCGAGCGGGCGGCGCGCCCCAACACGCTGATCCTGATCGCGCAGAGCCAGTATCTGACCGACGACGCCCTGCTGGACCGCCTGGCGAAGGCCCCCGGCGATCTCCTGTTGGTGGAGCCCACGGCGCGAACCCGCGAGGCACTGATGCCGGGCGTGGGCATCAAGCCCACTAGCAACTTCGACAGCAACCCCGATTGCTCGCTGCGCGAGGCCACCCGGGCCGGAGCGGTGCGGTTCGGGCCGAGCGTCACCTACGAGGCCAAGGATGGCCGCACGATGACCCGCTGTTACGGCGGGGTCCTGATCCGGTTCCGGGACCACGGGCGGACCGTAACGGCCGTCGGCAGCGGCGATTTCATGACCAACGGCGGCCTGTTGCAGGCGGGCAATGCCGCGCTGGCGATGAACCTCGCCGGCGACCGGCCCCGGGTCATCTGGTACGCGCCCCATCGTGTCGAGGGCGAAACATCGTCCCCGGCATCGGTTTACGACATGATCCCGGAAAACGTCACCTGGATCGTCTGGCAGCTGTGCGTGGTCGTGCTGCTGGTCGCACTGTGGAAGGGCCGCCGGCCGGGTCCGCTGGTGGCCGAGGCGTTGCCCGTCGTGGTGCGGGCGTCGGAGACCGTGGAGGGTCGCGGCCGGCTGTACCGGTCCCGGCGGGCGCGCGACCGCGCCGCCGAGGCGTTGCGCACCGCCACACTGCAGCGGCTGGTGCCGCGGCTCGGCCTGGGCGCGGGCGCGGCGCCGCCGGCGGTGGTGGCGACCGTGGCCGAGCGGAGCGGGGCCGACGCGGGATTCGTTGCCTACCACCTGTTCGGCCCGCCGCCGGCCACCGACAATGACCTGCTACAACTCGCCCGAGCGCTCGACGAAATCGAAAGGCTGGTCGCACACCCGTGACACAATCGTCCCCACCGCAGACCCCCGTCGCCGAATCCGCGCGAAATGCGTTGCTGGCGTTACGAACCGAGCTGGCCAAGGCCGTCGTCGGGCAGGAAGGAGTTGTCAGCGGCCTCGTGATCGCGTTGCTGTGTCGCGGCCACGTGCTGCTGGAAGGCGTTCCGGGAGTGGCGAAGACGCTACTGGTCCGGTCGTTGGCCGCGGCGCTGCAGCTGGAATTCAAGCGGGTGCAGTTCACCCCGGACCTGATGCCCGGCGACGTCACCGGTTCGCTGGTGTACGACGCGCGCACCGCCGCGTTCGAATTCCGGCCGGGCCCGGTGTTCACCAACCTGCTGCTGGCCGACGAGATCAACCGCACCCCGCCGAAAACCCAGGCCGCGCTGCTCGAGGCGATGGAAGAGCGGCAGGTCAGCGTGGAGGGTGAAGCCAAGCCGCTGCCCGACCCGTTCATCGTCGCCGCCACACAGAACCCGATCGAATACGAGGGCACCTACCAACTGCCCGAAGCGCAACTGGACCGCTTCCTGCTCAAACTGAACGTGACGCTGCCGCAGCGTGATTCCGAGATCGCCATCCTCGCCCGACACGCGCACGGCTTCGATCCGCGCGATCTGTCGGATATCAAGCCGGTTGCCGGCGCCGCCGAACTGGCGGCCGGCCGGGAAGCGGTCCAGCAGGTGCTGGTCGCCGACGAGGTGTTGGGCTACATCGTCGACATCGTCGGGGCCACCCGCTCGTCGCCCGCATTGCAGCTGGGCGTGTCACCACGCGGGGCGACGGCGGTGCTGGGCACGGCCCGATCCTGGGCGTGGCTGTCCGGCCGCAACTACGTCACGCCCGACGACGTGAAGGCCATGGCGCGCCCGACGCTGCGGCACCGGGTGATGCTGCGCCCCGAGGCGGAGCTCGAAGGCGCCACCCCCGACGGGGTGCTCGACGGAATCCTGGCGTCGGTTCCGGTGCCCCGCTAGTGATCCTGACCGGGCACCGGCTGAGAGCGCTGGCGTCCGGCGAACCCGAGCGGCCCGATCGAACGGGCCGTGACCACAGCCGCGCGCTGATCGCCGCGGCGAACCGGCCGCAGGACGCTGAGGACGTGCTGGCGCTGCCCTGCGGCGATGTCGACGGCGTGAATGCGTGGTTCGGCTCGTGCGCTGGGCGGCCAGGCGTCGCGGAGCTGGCCGCGGAAGCGCCGGCGGCCGTCGTTGTAGATGTCCAGGCTCGCGTCGACCTGCTGACCGAGCCGCGCCGAACTGTCGGGGGACCGGGTGAAGCGCAATCCGCCGGGGCTGGCCGCCAGCGCGATATCGGCGACGACGACTATCGCCAGCGCCACCAGCAGCGCCACGAAAGCCTTTGCCGGCCACGGCGACAGCGCGATCGGCAGAACCAGGATCAGCGCCGCCAGGCCGGTGCGCCCGGTCAGGATCACTAGCGGGGCACCGGAACCGACGCCAGGATTCCGTCGAGCACCCCGTCGGGGGTGGCGCCTT
>NZ_MBEM01000167.1:0-31793 GCF_001954045.1 Mycobacterium sp. SP-6446
GTCACCGGCGTCTTCTCCGTGAAATCCCCCCGAAACTGCAGATACACCAACCACAACACCAACGCCGCAATCAACAAGACCGCCACACCGACCAACTTGTAAGGGCGCGTCGGCGGCTTGTTGACCTTCAATCGCGGAGTTGTCATGGCAGCTACACCGTGAAAGCGAAGTTCGGGTTGACGCCGTAGAGCGCCATTTCGGCCAACAGGACGATGACATTCACCGAGACGAGCGAGAAGCGCATGGACCGCCCGACGGCCTCGCCGACCCCGACCGGTCCGCCGCTGGCGTTGTACCCGTAGTAGCAATGGGTGAGCATCACAACCCCCGCCATGATGATGACCTCGCCGAACGACCAGAACACGTCATTGGGACGCAAGAACGTCCGGAAGTAGTGCTCATAAGTTCCGGTGGCCTGTCCGTACAGCACCGTGGTGACGACGGCCGGAGACAGGAAGGACATGATCAGCCCCAACGAGTACAGCGGGATGATGACCACCAGCCCGGCCAGCGCCCGGGTGGAGACCAGGTATGCCACCGAATCGATCCCCATGACCTCCAGCGCGTCGATCTCCTCGCTGATCCGCATGGCGCCCAGTTCCGCGGTGGCGCCGGCACCGACCGTGGCCGCCAGCACAACGCCGGAGACGACGGGGGCCACAAGACGCACGTTGATGAGCGCGGCGACGAATCCGAGGAGGGCCTGGATACCGATTTGGCTCAGCGACGCGAAACCCTGAAGGGCGACCAGCGAGCCGGCGGATAGCGTCACGAAGGAGATGATCACCGCGGTGCCGCCGACGACGGCCATGGCGCCGGTGCCCATGCCGACCTGGGCGATCAGCCGCAAGATTTCCTTGCGGTAACGGGTCAGCGCCCAGCCCATGCCGCGACCGCCGATTACCGCGAACCAGCCCAGCTTTCCGGCTTCGTCAAGTGACCCGGTGGTGAAGCCACCGACGCGACTAAGGTTGGCGGCCAACCGCGGGAAGCGGGCGCGAACTACTCCGCTCGTCGTCATTTCACTGCGCTCGTTCCGAATTTGACACCGATGGTGGTCAGCACCACGTTCACTGCGTACAGCGCGACCACGGCCATCACGACGGTCTCGTTGACGGCGGTCCCCAAGCCCTTTGCGCCGCCGCGGACGGTCAGGCCGCGGTAGCAGCCGATCAGGCCCGCGATCATGCCGAAGGTCGCCGCTTTGACCGTTGAGATGATCACTTCGGGCAGCCCGGTGATCAGGGTCAGCGTGGCGAGGTAGGCACCGCCGGACACATTCTGGAGGTAGACGCCGAAGAGGAAGCCTCCGACCAGTCCGACCATGCTCACGAGGCCGTTGAGCAACATCGCGACGGTCGCACACGCCAGGACCCGGGGCACCACCAATCGGTGGATCGGGTCGATGCCGAGCACCTCCATCGCATCGATTTCTTCGCGGATGGTGCGAGCACCGAGGTCGGCGCAGATGGCCGTGGCCGCCGCGCCGGCGACCACCAGCACGGTCACGATCGGGCCGATCTGGGTGACCACAGCGACGCCCGCGCCCGCCCCCGAGATATCGGCGGCGCCGACCTGGAGCAGCAGGATGTTGAACGTAAAGATGAAGAGCACCGTCACCGGCACCGAGACCGCCATTGTCGGCAGCAGCGCGACGCGCATGATGAACCAGCACTGCAAGACGAACTCGCGCCACTGGAACGGCCACCGGAATGTTGCCCTGCCGGTCAGCACACACATCCGGAAAAAACCGCCGACGAGCGTGAGGAAGGGGGCCACGCGGTCGCGGGCATAGTCGGTCAGCCGTGGCCCTGTGGCCGTCGTCGTCACCGCTGTCCCCTCCCGCAGGCACCGCGCGCTTGCCAGCGCCGCGGCGAATCGTGTCGCACGCCCTGTCCTTGCCCGGACCCTTCGTATGTGACCATCGGCTCCCTACTCGCAAGTAGTAACGGAGACCACAGGAATGTACCCGATGGCCGAGCACGTGTGAACCGACATCTGCACAATTAACCCTTCGTCAATAACGGGCAAACGTTTCGGTTTTCGTCAGCCCTCCTCTCCGGCCGTTGAACCACTTGACGCAGAACGGCTTTCAGACGCGTCCGCGCCGCCGTAGCGCAGACGCAGCTCAGTCTTGAGCACCTTCCCGGCGGGGTTGCGGGGCAGCGCATCGACGATCTCGAGCGCCTTGGGGTGCTTGTAGCGGGCGAGCCGCTCGGTCAGGAAGCCGTCCAGGTCATCGAGCCGAAGCTGGTCGCCGCTGACGGCCGCGACCGCTATGGGCACCTCGCCCCACTTCTCGTGAGCGCGGCCGATGACGGCAACCTCGACGATGTCGGGATGGCCGGCGAGGACGTTTTCCACCTCCGCGCAGTAGATGTTCTCGCCGCCGGAGATGATCATGTCCTTCTTGCGATCCACCACCCAGACGTAACCCTCGTCGTCCATCCGCACGAGGTCCCCCGAGTGGAACCAGCCGCCCGCGAACGCCTCCTCGGTGGCCGCTGGGTTGTTCCAGTAGCCGCTCATCAATGTTGGTGCGCGGTAGACGATTTCGCCGACTTCGCCGACGGGGACGTCATTCATGTTCTCGTCGACGACGCGGGCGGCGACGGTGGGGATCACCTTTCCGACCGATCCACGCTTACGGATCGCGTCGTCGCCCAGCAGCATGCAGGTGACCGGTGACATCTCGGTCTGACCGAATGCGGCCAATATCTGGGTGCCGGGGAACGTCGCCGACATCTCGCGCAGCAGGGCATCGGGGGCCGGAGCGGCTCCCCACGACATCACCCGCAGCCGCAGATCACGCGGTCGCGCCTGCTGTTCGTTGCATACCGCCTGCCATTGTGCGGGCACCAGAAAGATACCGGTGACCTTCTCCGCCGCCAGCACGTCGAGCAGCTGGCCCGGGTCGAACGCACCGAGCGGGTAGATCACGGTGGGGATGCCGAGCAACAGCGACGTCAGCATGTTGCCGATCCCGGCGATGTGGAAGAACGGGACACCGACGAAGCCGACGTCGTTGTTGATGTCGGCGCCGTTGGTGTACAGGCCGGTCATCGTCTGGCCGGTCAGGTTGGTGTGGGTCAGCACGGCGCCCTTGGGGCGGCCGGTGGTGCCCGAGGTGTACATGATCAGGGCGGGCGAGTCGTTCGGGATGTCGACGGGTTCGTGCGGATCACCGGTCTCGTTGATGAGGTCCTCGTAGCCGAAAACCCCGTCGTCGGTGGAAGCGGCCGCGACGATGATCGTGCTCAGCACCGGCTGGATGTCGCGGACCCCGGTGGCCACCGGGGCGAGCACGGGTTCGGTGATCATGACGCGGGCTTCGCAGTCCTCGACGAGGAAGGCGATTTCGGCCGGGGTAAGCCGGAAGTTCAGCGGGACTGCGATGGCCCCGAGCATGTTGGCGGCCAGCACCGACTCGATGAATTCGGTGCGATTGAGCATCAGGATCATGACCCGGTCGCCGAAGCCGACTCCCCGCCGGCTCAATCCGTCGGCCAGTGCCGACACCCGGTCCTGTAGTTCACCCCACGTCACGGTGTTGCCGAGGAAGCGCAGCGCCGTCGCGTTCGGCTGCATCATCGCGTGCCGCTCGAGCTGGTTCACCCAGTTCTGCCGCCGGGCGCGGTAAGGCTGCTCGGTGAGTGCGGACGTCGTGTGGCTGGCCAACTGTGCGGTCAACTACTACCTCCCCTTACACTCGCGCACCGCTTGCGCCAGGTTGATATTTGATAAAACATGGTGTTGTGTGGGTCACACTATGGCTTTAGTGCCCCAAAGACAACCCCCGCCGAGCCCCTGAAAGCCCTGGCAGTCCCCGTGAACGCACCGATTTCCACGAAGCCGCGGAGCCGGCGGCCACTGCGCAGGGCGCAGTTGTCCGACGAAGTCGCGGGTCGCCTGCGCGCGGCGATCATGTCCGGGACATTGCGTCCGGGGACTTTCATACGCCTGGACGAGACCGCGGCCGAACTCGGGGTCAGCATCACCCCGGTGCGCGAGGCGCTGCTGAAACTGCGCGGCGAGGGCATGGTGCAACTGGAACCGCATCGCGGTCACTTCGTGTTGCCGCTGACCCGCCAGGACATTCAGGACATCTTCTGGTTGCAGGCGACGATCGCCCGGGAGCTGGCCGCCGCGGCCACCGACCACATCACCGACGGCGAGATCGAGGAGCTCGACCGCATCAACAAAGCGCTGGAGGCGGCCGTCGGCTCCGGCGACGCCGAGGCCATCGCGGGCATTGAGTTCGCGTTTCACCGCGTCTTCAACCAGGCCAGCGGGCGGATCAAATTGGCCTGGTTCCTGCTGAACGCCGCGCGTTACATGCCGGTGCTGGTGTACGCCGGCGACCCGGAATGGGCTGTGGCCGCGGTCGACAACCACCGGAAGTTGATCGCCGCGCTGCGCAAGCGCGACGCCGCCGCCGTCATCGAGCACACCGTCTGGCAATTCACCGACGGGGCGCAGCGGCTGACCGAGATGCTGAAGCGATCGGGGATCTTCGACTGAGCCCCGGGATTTATTAGGTCGCGGACAGCTGCTCGGCGCGCTGCTTGAGGTTGTCGGCGAGGTGGTCGAGCACGGTGTTGAGCATGGACTTCACCATCGGCGCGGGCACGGGCATCGAGGGTTCGACATCGATGTCGACCGTCAACAGGCTCGATGCACCGATCTCGACCACGCTGAACAGTTGTTCCTGCTTGGCGAACAGGTCGCCCTGCTGCATGACGGTCTGAATCTGGTTCTCGCCGGGGTAGTACACGGCCTGGATATAGGTACCCGCAACGCCTTGGACCTCGGTGTCGAGCCGCAGCTGGCTGGGCCGCCCGTCGTCGTAGCGGGCGAGCACCCACAGGCCCTTGATCTCGTCGTTCCACTGCGGGTACGCCTCGAAATCCGCGACGATGCCCATGATCGAGGCGGCGTCGGCACCGACCTCGACGGTCTTGCTCAGGACTGGCATTGGCGAAGCATAGCCAAGCCGCGAAAGGCCCAGTGCTGGGCGCCATCTCGGCGGCTTCTATTTATTGCTTCTATTTATTGCGGCTCCGCCGGTGCCACGCGGGCCGTCGACAGCAGTGCGCGGATGGTGTCGGGAATCGGGACCGGCTTGCGGCTCGTCCGGTCGACGTAGACGTGCACCCAGTGCCCCAGCGCGGTGATCGGTTGGGCCCGGGCGTCGTCTTGCCCCCCTTCGGACCCGAACAGCCCGAGCCGGTAGGTGACGCTGCTGCGACCCAGCCGGGTCACGGCGAGGCCGACCACCAGGTTTTGCGGGAAATGCAGCTCGGAGAAGTAGCGGCAACCCGACTCGGCGACGATGCCCAACTCGGGCATGGTGGTCGGGTCGAGCCCGGCGCTGGTGTTGATCCAGGCGTTGATCGCGGTGTCGAACAGCTGGTAGTAGACCGCGTTGTTCAGGTGGCCGAACATGTCGTTGTCGGCCCATCGGGTTCCCACCGGCCACAGGACGGGGAAGTCGCGGCTGGTCAACCCGTCCGGTGCGGGCGGAATCGCTGGAGCCGAAGTCATGCGTCTTGACTACCAGTAGCGCATGGCTTGCCGAAACAAGTCCGCCAGAACGGGCTTGCTCATCTCGCGTGGAGCATTCTGCAGGAGGCGCTGCTGGGGGTGGGCGCCTTCGGTGAGTGCCGCCACGTCGTCGTCGGTGTAGCCCACCCCGCCAAGCCCGTTGGGCATGCCCACCGCTCGCATGATGCGGATGAGTTCGTTGGCCAGCACCTCGCCCGCGTCTGGCGCGCCGGCGCCGCGCGTGTCGGCGCCGAGCAGCCGCGCGCCCTCCAGGTGGCGCGCCGGGCTGACCTCCGCGGTGAAGCGGAACGACGACGGTGCGTTCAGGATGACGGCCATGCCGTGCGGTACGAGCGGCTCGTCGGCCGGATAGCCCGAGGGCCGGAAGTCACGCACCAGCCCTGCGACGGCGTAGGCCATGCCGTGCGGCGCGTGAACGCCCGCGTTGCCGAAGGCGATGCCCGCAAGCGTCGCGGCCCACATCATCTGCTCGCGGGCCTCACCGTCGGACGCGTCGCTGACCGCGCGCTCCAGAAACCGCCCCAACAGGCGCAGCGCCTCACGACAACCCAGATCGCTCCACGGGTTGGCGCCCTGGCTCATGGGCCGCAGGCTGGGCCGTTCGGGTGCGTGCCGCTGGACGTAGGGCCGCGCCGTGAAGGACTCCAGCGCGTGCGACAGCACATCGAGCCCGGCCGAGGCGACCACTTCGGGCGGCAGGCTCGCCGTGCAGTCGGGGTCGACGAGCGCCTCCGTCGGACGCAGAGCGTGCGAGGCGATGCCCGTCTTCGCCTTCAGCGACAGGAGATCGAAGATCGTGATGCCGGTTACCTCGCTGCCGGTGCCGGCGGTCGTGGGGCACGCGATATGCGGCTTGAGCGGGCCGGGCACCGGTTTGCCCTCGCCGATCGGCTTATTGACATAGGTCAGGAAGTCGGCGGGATGGGTGGCGTACAGGTTGGCGGCCTTGCACGTGTCGATGACGGAGCCGCCGCCCAGCGACACGTAGCCGTCAGGGTTCGACTCCCGGGCGAATCGCGCGGCGTCGAGGAAAGACGCGTCGGTGGGCTCGACATGGGCGTCGGTGTAGGTGACGACGTCCAGTCCGGCCGCGACGAGCGACTCGTGCGCCTTCGCGAAGATGGGCAGTTCGGCCACGCCGGCGTCGGAGAACAGGGCCACCCGCCGCACCCCGAGAGCGCGTGCCCTGTCGCCCAATTCCGCCAGACAACCGCGTCCGAAAGTCACCCGCGACGCGTCGACGGTGAAGGCTGCGTCGCAGCCCTCGGCGACGATCGAGAAATCGCAGCACGCCATCGGTGCCATCCTAGGGGCGTTCAGATCTCCCAGGCCCGCCGCAGCGCTTCGCCTTGCAACGCGAACAGCCGCTCGGACACGGACCAGTCGGGCAGCAGCGAATCGAACCCGTGGCAGGTGCGAGCGAACACGTGCAGTTCGGTGGAGACGCCTGCGCGCAGCAGTCGCAGCGCATAGTCCACCGCCTCGTCACGGAAGGGATCGATCTCCGCGCACGTGATCAAAGTGGGTGGTAGGCCGTCGAATCGGTCTCGGCGCGCGGGCACGGCATCCCCCGAGGCGGCTGTCGGGCCCAGGTAGTGGCGCCACATCAGCTCCGCCGCCTCGCCGTCGAAAGCCGGACTGGTGCGAAACTGCGCCTTCGACGCGGTGGCCCGATCGTCCAGCACCGGCTGGTGCAGCAACTGGAACACGATCTGCGGTTCACCCGCGGCGCCGTGCGCCAGGCAGGCGGCCAGGGCGGCACCGGCGCTGCTGCCGGCGACGGCCAGGCGTGCCGCATCGATGCCGAGTTCGGCGGCGCCGGCGGCCACCCAGCGCAGCACGGCGATCGCGTCGTCGAGGGCGGCCGGATAGGGATGCTCGGGGGCGAGCCGGTAGTCGACCGACACCACGGTGCACCGGCCGCGCCGCGCGAGCTCCACGCACTGGCGGTGATCGGTGTCCAGGTTTCCCAGCGCGAAGCCCCCGGCGTGGCAGTACACCACCGCCGGGGCCCGCGGCTTTGCGCCGCGATAGATCCGCACCGGCACGCCGCCGGTTTTGGTCGCTACGGTGTGATCGATGATCTGGATACCTTGCGCCGCAACGTATTCCGCCGCGATGCAGCGCCGCTCGTTGAACGGTCCGCGCATGAGTTCGATGGCGGCCGGCGTGAAGTCCGTCCGCGTGGTGGCGACGGTGCGCAGCGCGGGATCGAGCCGATCGAAGCCGTCCAGTTCGGTCATGTTGTTTCCAGCGCCCCCACCGAGTCCCCGTCCCTGGCGGAGCGGGCCTCGGCCCGGAAGCTGAAGTCGGCGGGCCGGAACCGGCGCGTCATTCCCCAGAAGCTACGCGCGCTTCGCGGCCACTGCGTGACCACCCGGCCGTTCGGGGCTCGGAAGTAGTTGCTGCACCGGGTGGTCCAGACGGTGCCGACCATCCACCTATCGATCTTGGCGACGAACTCCGCCAGCGCCGCGGGCCGCACCGCGATGTACGTCTTGCGTTTGCGTCGCAGGTATTTCAACGCCCGCACGATGTAACGCGCCTGGGCTTCGAGCATGAAGATGACGCTATTGGAGCCGACGTTGGTGTTGGGCCCGTACAGCATGAAGAAGTTGGGAAACCCCGGCACGGCCATGCCGAAGTACGCGTGCGCGCCGTCGCTCCAGGCCTCGCGCAGTGTCGTTCCGTGTTCTCCGGATACGTCGAGTTCCCCCAGATAGTCGGCCGCCGCGTAGCCGGTGGCGCACACCACGACGTCGACGTCGCGTTCGCGGCCGTCCTCGGTGACCAGCGAGCGCGTCCGCAGGTAGCGGGCCGGGCTATTCACTACCTCGACGTTGGGCAGCGTCAATGCGGGCAGATAGTCCGACGAGAACACCAGTCGCTTGCAGCCCATCGGGTGATCAGGGGTCAGCTTTCGGCGCAATTCCTCGTCGGCGACGGCCTTTTCGAGCATGCTCAGGGCTAGCGCGGTGAACTCCTGGGTCTTTTCGCTGCCGTGCTCGATCACCGAGATGTTGGATTCGCTGCGCAGCCACAGCCGGGTCCGGTACAGCTTCTTGGCGAACGGCACGTGGGCGAGAATCCAGCGCTCCCGGTGCGTGTAGTGCCGGTCCGGCTTGGGCAATATCCAGGTCGGCGATCGTTGCACCGAATACACCCGGTCGGCGACCTTGGCCAATTCCGGGACCAGCTGCGAGGCCGTCGAACCCGTTCCCAGCACGGCCACCCGCTTTCCTTCAAGTGGGATCGCGTGATCCCATCGCGACGAGTGCATTACGGTTCCGGTGAACGGCTCCTGCTCGACGAGATCCGGTAGCAGCGGCCGGGTGAACAATCCGACCGCGGAAACCACGACGTTGAAATGGTGTCGCGTCCCGTCCGCGGCCGTAAGGCACCAGCGCTGCGTGTCGTCATCCCAGCTGGCGGAACGGATTTCGGTGCGCAGTTTCAGGTGGGGGCGAAGACCGTATTCGTCGGCGCAGCGTTCGAAGTAGGCCAGGATCTCCGGCTGCGGTGACCACAGCCGCGACCAGTGCGGGTTCAGGTCGAACGAGTAGGAATAGAGGTGCGACTTGACGTCGCATGCCAGGCCCGGATAGGTGTTGATCCGCCACGTTCCGCCCACGTCGTCTTCGCGGTCGAAGACGGTGAAGTCGTGAAAACCGGCCCGCTTCAGCAGGATTCCCAGCGCCAAGCCGCCCGGCCCGGCACCGATGATGCCGATCTTCATCGGATCTGCAGGCATTGCCCACCGTCGACGACCAACTCCGAACCCGTGATGAACGACGCCTCCTCGGAGACCAGAAACGCGACGGCGTCGGCGATCTCGCGGGGCTGTCCGAGCCGTCCGAACATCGCCGTCTCGGCCAGCCGTGACTGTGTGTCCGCGTCGAGCATTTCGGTGGCGACCGGTCCCGGGAACACCGCGTTGACGCGAATGCCCGACGGCGCGAGTTCGGCGGCGGCGGTCTGGGTCAGCCCCCGCAATGCCCACTTGGATGCGCCGTACGCGCAGTGGTGCGGGAACGGGCGCATCGCCCCGGTGCTGCAGATGTTGACGATCGCCGCGTGTTCGGCCGCCAGTAGCAGATCCAGGGTGACGCTCATGCCGAGGAACGCGCCCAGACAGTTGACCCGCCAAGCCTTTTCGAAATCCTCGGCCGTCTCGTCGGCCAAGGCTGCCCGGTGCAGCACTCCGGCGTTGTTGACCAGTGCGCTCAGCGACCCGAACGCCTCGACGACGCGCTCGACGGCCTCGCCCCACTGCTCCTGGGACGTCACGTCGAGCTGGACCGCGATCATGTTGTCGTCGCCCAGCTCGTCGACCGCCGCGGCCATTTCACCGGCCCGCACATCGCAGGCCGCCACCGAATATCCGTCTGCGCGTAGCCGTTTGGCGATGGCCCAGCCCTGCCCGCCGGCGGCGCCGGTAACCAGTGCGACACGCTGATTCATGATCACGGAACCTCGGGGCTGTCGGAGAGGCCGTGGCTGGTCACGAACTGGCAGCGCCGCCGCCGGAAACACCACCGCCCGCTATTCGTGGGGTCGCGGGCCAGTTCGTCGTCGTAGAGCGCGGGCCGCAAGTGGAGGTCACCGGCGCGGACGAACAGCACCTGGGATCGGGCGGTCGCGGTGTCGACGCGGACATCGATGCGCGAGGCCCCCGTCAGATGCAGGCCGCGCGGCGCATCCCGGAACATCTTCTCTATCTCGTCGAGGCCGGCGAAAGACCGCCCGTAGACGACAAATTCGGCATCTTCGCTGAACAGCCGTAGGCAGCCCTCGATGTCGCCGGCGTCGAGGGCCAGCGCGTAGCCGGCAATCACTTCGCGAATCGCGCCTTGGTCGTCGGTCATTGTCCGGTCGCCTCACGTAGATGCTCCGCGGCGCCGCGCCGCAGCGCCTGCGATTCGGCCGCCAGGGTGATCATCCGAAATCCCAGCTGCGCCATGGCGTGACCGGTCTTGCCCCCTCCGGCATGGATCCCGGTGAGCAGCCCGGCGTCGGTCGCCACGCGGTGAATTCGCTCGATCGCGTCCCACACCTTCGGATGGCCCGTCGCCCCGACGACGTCGACACCCATCGAGATGGCCAGATCGGCCGGCCCGACATAGATTCCGGCCAGGCCGTCGACGGCACAGATCTGATCCAGGACCGACAGCGCCCCGGCGGTTTCGATCATCGCGAACACGCTCACGCGGGATTCGTGCTCGGCCGGGTCGAGACCGAGGCTGGCGCGCAGCGGGCCGAAACTGCGCACGCCCGCCGGCGGGTAGCGGGAGGCGGCCACCGCCGCGGCGGCCTCGTCAGCCGACTCGATCATCGCGATGACGACGGCGTCGGCGCCGGCGTCCAGCACCCGCCCGATGGGTGCGGCGTCGGCATTGGGCAGGCGCACCACGGTAGCGATGGGGAGGTGTTCGATGCGGCGCAGTATGCCGGCGATGTCGGCGTCGTCGAGGTAGCCGTGCTGGGCGTCGAAACCCAGATAGTCATACCCGGCGCGGGCGAATTCCTCGGGCCCGATCAGCGTCGGGCCGGTGATCCAGCCACCCCACAGCGGGGCCGGGTGGTCGCCGCCGAAGATGCTCATTGCGCGATCGCGATCTTGATGCGCTCCGGCACCGGCCGGCAGGCCAGCTCGAAAGCCGCCTGGACGTCTTGCACATCTTGGACGCCGAAGGTGTGGGTGAGATACGAGCCCAGCAGCCCGGGATGGTCCGCGGCGAATTTGCCGGCGAGCTCCAACATTCGCCGCCGGTCAAGCGTCACACCGGATTTCAGCGTCAGGTTGTTGCGCAGCATGAGTCGCATGCTAATCGGGTAGGCCTCGTCGTCGGCGACGCCGAAGTAGAAGACGGTGCCGCCGGGGGCGGCGGCCTGGATGGCGTGCCCGAGCGTCGCGACCTGGTGGCCGACGGCCTCGATGACGATGTCGGCCCGGTCCGCGGGCGCCAGCTGGCTCACCCAGCGGTCGCTGGTGGCGCGCACCCGGTCGTCGACGCCGAATGCCGTTGCGACGCTGTCGCGGTCGATGGGGTCGACCCCGGTGACGCGCCGGGCCCCGGCCGCCTTGGCGACGTAGGAAAACAGCAGTCCGATCGAACCCTGGCCGATGATCGCGACGTGACGGCCGGCCAGGTCGGGTAGTTGCTCGCAGGCGTAGAGGACACACGCCAGTGGTTGCAGGCCAACGGCTTCGGCGGGGGTCAGCGCCGGGTCGTAGGGGGCCACCCCGTTGCCGTCGGTGACGACGAGTTCCATCAGCCCGTCGAATCCCGATGCCCAGCCCACCACCAGATCGCCGGCGCGATGATCGGGATGCCGACTGGCGATCACCTCGCCGGCGACCTCATGGATCGGGAATCCGTCTTTCTCTGCCGCGCTGGGCCCGTTGTCTCCGGGAAGCCGGCCCTGGGCGCCGCGGAACGCCGGCAGGTCGCTACCGCAGATGCCCGCGGCCAGGAACCGCAGCAGCACCTGGCCATCGCCCAGGTGCTCGGGTGTCTTGTCGGCGATCGACGTCCGCTCGAACACGTAGGGCGCGACGATCCGATAGGACCACACGTCAGACCTCCACGGGGATCTTGTTCCATCCCCATTGGAAGCTGGACGGCAGGCGCGTCGCGGACTCGCGCTGGATTGCGTAGTCCGGCACCCGCCGCAGCCATTCGGTCAGCAGCACGTCGATTTCCAGCCGGGCCAGGTGATAGCCGATGCAGAAGTGCTGACCGCGACCGAAGGCCAGCGACCGGCGGATGGGTCGGTTCCAGACGAACTCGTCGGGCTCGTCGTACTCCCGCTCGTCGCGGTTGGCCGACGCCAGCAGGGTGATGACGCGCTGGCCGGGCCGGATCGTTTCGTCGTGAATGCTGAAGGGCTTCCGCGCGGTTCGGGCGAACCACTGCGCGGGCGCGCAGAACCGGATCATCTCCTCCCGGGCCACCGGCACGTTGGCATTCGGGTCGGCACGCACCGCGGACAATTGGTCGGGCCGCCGGGACAGCTCCCACAGCCCGTGGGCGACGATCTTCGGCACGGTTTCTGTCCCACCGATGAAGATGCACAGCATCTGCGTCGCGGCTTCCACGTCGGACAGGGCGCTGCCGTCGGGCAATCGGTAGCCGAGCAGGCCGTCGACAACGGGCAACGCGGCCCCGGCAGGGTCGGTCCGGCGCCGCTGCACCACAGGCGTGAGGTACTCGAGGTAGTTGGGCCGTGCTTGTGCGGTGTCGACGCCTTCGCCGGGCTCGGCCAAACTGCCGACATTGACCGCTGCCAACACTTTTGGTGCGAGATCGTCTGGCAGGCCCAGCAATCCGCACACGATCGACGCCGCGACGATGCCGCCATACTCTTGCGTCAGGTCGAAGCAACCCCGTGGCAGCAGCTCATCGAGGCGCTCGTTGGCCAGCGTGCGAATTCGGGCTTCCAGCCCGGCGACCGACCTCGGACGCAACGGCTGGGAGTGCGCGCGCCGGATCTCGGCGTACAAATCGGTGTCGAAGACGGCGTGAAACGGTAACGGATGCAGCGGCGGATCATCGAGGGGCCCATCGTTGTGCTGAGCCAGCACCGACGCCGGGGGCAATGTGCCTTCCGTCGCGACGAACGTTCCGTCGTTGACTTCGAGCACCCGCCAGATGTCCTCGAAGCGGGACAGGGCGAAGGTATCCCACTGCGGCATGTAGTACACCGGGTAGCGATCGCGCAGGATTCGGTAGTACGGCAAGGGGTTTGCCATCACCCGCGCGTCGAATGGGTCGTAGGTGAAGTCCACTTGTGCGCCCGTCACTGCAGCGGCGAGGGCGGTAGGGCCTGCAGAATCGAATCTTCCCAGCCGTCGCGCAGCGCGGGCGCGACGCTCATCCAGGTGACGATCTCGGCGGGTGGGCTGTCCTTCCAGGACGGGTAGTGGTTGGCGAAGCATTCCCAGCCGCCGTCGAGTGCCCAGTAGTGGATGACCTCGTTGTAGCGGAACGTCGTGGTGAACGAACCCAGCCAACGCTTCCCCGTGCGTTCCGACCAGGGCACGTAGAGCCGCTCCAGCTCGCGGATGTAGTCGTCCTGGCGGCCCGGCTTGGTCTGCATGATCTCCTGAATCACCAGCGGCGCAGTGAAATTGGATTCTCGCAGTTGCGCCAGCGTTTTGTTGCTCGGCCCGGGGTACATGATTCGCCCCTCCCCCGAGGCGCCGATGTCGGACAGAAACGACGACCATTTTCCGGCCGCCGCCTCGTGGCTGCCGCCGCGCGCCTGCGCCGCCCCGATCCTGGCGTAGTCGGCGAAGGCGTCGATCTCCCAGATGACCGTCACTTGCGGCCAGTGGCCGTTGTAAGGGGTGGATTCCCAGATCGCGAACAGCCGGGCACCGAGTTCGGCCATCATCGGCTGGTAGACCTCGGAGAAGACTTCGGTGAAGCGATCGCTGCGACCGGACCCGAGCGAGATCGTCTCGTGCAGATAGAGCAGGGTGTGGCCGTAGTACTTCTTCATGGGCGAGTCATGAGCTGGTCGGCGCGCTAGTCGATCCGGATCAACTCTGAGTCGGCCCGCGAACACGTAGCGGTGTCACACAGCAGCGGCTCGGTGCCATCGACCGACTCACACGAAATCCCCGCGGCAGCAAGCGCGTAGCCCTTGAACGTCCGCGCCGCCGCGCTCAGTACGTGCTGCGCCCTCGTCGTCGCGCGATTCACTCCTAGGGGCCACCCATCGCCCCACAACGCGACTTCGGTCAAACCGTTGTCCAGGGACTTGAGCACCGCGTCGCGTACCCGCTCGTCTGCGGTGAATGCCTCGGCGCTGACGGCCAGGCTGTGGCCCGGCGAAGCGAGCTGCGCGTCCAGTTCCGCTGTCCGCACGCCGAGGATCCGAAGCGACCGGGAGTCGCGGCCCTTCGGTAGCAGCACGGTCACCTGCCATCCGGCCATCACCCGGTCGTAGAGCCAACCACCGGCCGATTGCACGACGTCGCCCGCGGTGGCCGCGACGACGTCCAGCCGGTATCGCAGGCACTCACCGTCGGCCCGGGTTGCCCGCCCGGCACCGAGCCGGCTGCTCTCGCTGATGTAGGGAGTGACCATCAATCCGTTCCTCACCGCCGCACCGAAACGGTGCATCGGCGTTACCGCAACGCTCGTCCTGGGCTGTTGGCCGCCACGCGGCTCACCGGACAGCGTGACACTTCAGCGCAACTTTGTAAAGGTGCGACCGACGGTCACACGCCGCGGCGGGCCTTGAGCTCGGCCAGGATTTCGTCGGTGTGCTGACCGAGTTCCGGTGCGACAGAACGCGGTGACCATGGCGTGCCATGGAAATCGGCCGGCGTCGCCACCATCGGCACGGTGGATTCTTTGTCCGGCACGTCGACGATGCCGCCGGCGGCGTGGAACTGCTCGTCGGCGACGACGTCCTCGATGCTGTTGACCGGCGACCAGAAGAAATCGGGTTCTCCCGCGAAGGCCTCCGCCCATTCGTCAAGCGGTTTGGTCGCGAAGATCTCGTCCAATTCGGCAATGAGCGCGGCTCCGTTGACGGCGCGGGCGCGGGCATCGCGGAATCGGGGATCGTCGAGCCACTCGGGGCGGCCGACGGCACGACACAGCGGCGGCCAGTGCCGGTCGCCCTCGAGGCCGACGATCCAGAACCGGCGGCCATCGCCGGCGGTGTAGTTGTTCATGCACGGGTTGCCCATGGTTTCGCGTTGCCCGATGGCGATCGGCTGGCCGGTCAGCAGATAGGTGTTGATGTCGAAGCTGACGGTGTAGGCGCCCTGGCGGTACAGCGAGGTGCTCACCAGCTGGCCGGTCCCGGTGCGTTCGCGGGCGAGCAGCGCAGCGCAAATGGCCGCGGCCAGCGTCATGCCGGCCGAGTGGTCACCCATGCCGCCGCGCTGAAACGGCGGGGTGTCCCCGGGCCGGGTGAGCAGGTGCGCCACGCCGGCGCGCGACCAAAACGCAGCGACGTCGTAGGCGGCGCGGTCGGCGTCGGGCCCGTCTTCGCCGTACCCGGTGATCAGGCCGTAGACCAGGCGGGGGTGGCGCGCCGACACCGACTCGAAGTCGAGGCTCAGCTTTCGCAACGCGCCGGGGCGCACGTTGGTGACGAAAACGTCTGCGTCCGAGAGCAATTCGAGCGCGATGGCGTGGCCCTCTTCGGTGGTGAGGTCCAGGATGATGCTGCGCTTGGAGCGGTTGTCCATTTCGAACGGCGGGTTGACCCCGAGGTCGCAGCCGAGCATCCGGCCGAACAGGCGCCCGGGGTCGCCGCGCGGGGGCTCGATCTTGATCACGTCGGCGCCCCAGTCGGCCAGGATGCCGCCGGCGGCCGGCCCGGCCACCCAGACCCCGAGTTCGACGACTTTGATGCCCGCTACCGGTCCCGTCATGGCTACGTTCCTACTCCGTGCTGCCGCAGGGTGGCCAACCCGCCGTCACTGACGGATAGGTCAGGCGTGTCCCGGCGTGTCGGGCAGCGCCGCACGCCACTGGCGCCACAGAGCGCGGTCGGTCATTAAGTCGAGCAGGCTGCCGAATCCGCTCGGATAGACAAGCGACACCAGCCATTCCCGCGAATCGCCTTGGCTCACACGGAAACCGCCGCGGTAGAACTGACGGAGCCATTTGATGGTCAGTTGGTCTCGGCGAAAGTCGAAGACCACCACCGGCTCACCCGACGAGAGCTTCGCCTTGTAGTCGGTGAGGCCCAGCTCCTCGTCGACCCATTTCGAGTACTCGGAGGCCACACAGCGCAGATTGGTGTCGGTCAGCTGCAACTCGACGTTGACCCACCAGGAATTGCCCCGGTTCTTCAACAGGTAGGCCTTGGTTTGTGGCGGCGCAGTTGCCATCTTGTCCTACTCCGTCGTGGTTTGGGTCTCGTCTGGGCGTCAGCGTAGCGCGTGCTTGAGCCGCTGAGTCGCCTTGGGGGACAATCGCAACCATGACTCTCGTAGCCGGACGTGGTCCGTTAAGCGGTGATCCGGCCGGGCGGTTCTCGCCCGCGCTGCCGTCGGAGGTCGTCTTCGTCGAGCCGCACCCGCGGCGCGTCCAGGCCTTCCGGGACGGGCGAGCGATGATCGACACCGAGCGTGCGCTGCTGGTGCACCGCCGGGGTCGTGCGCTCAGCTACGCGTTTCCGGCCGACGAGGTCGGCGACCTGCCCACCGAACCCGAGCCGGAGGCGCCGGGCTTCGTCCACGTGCCCTGGGACGCCGTCGACACCTGGCTGGAAGAGGGCCGCGAGCTCGTTCAATATCCGCCGAATCCCTACCATCGGGTCGACTGCCGCCCGACGCGGCGCCGCCTTCGTGTCTCGGTCGGCGACGCCGTTTTGGTGGACACCGAGGACACGGTGATCCTGTTCGAGACCGCCCTCGAACCGCGCCTCTACGTCGATCCCTCGCACGTGCGCACCGATCTGCTGCGGCGCTCGGAGACGTCGAGCTATTGCAACTACAAGGGATTCGCGACGTATTGGTCCGTCGTCTCGGGCGACCAGGTCGTCGAGGACGTCGCCTGGAGTTACGCGGACCCGCCCCCGGAAAGCCTTCCCATCAAAGGGTTCCTGAGTTTCGACGCCGCCCGCGCCGATGTGGTCGCCGAGCTGCCGCTCACCCCGGGTAGCTGGGCCGCCCCAGTTTGAGCTCGTGCTGGGCGATCATGTTGCGGAAGACCTCGAGGGTGCCGCCGTAGATCCCGAGCGGCAGCGCCAGCCGGTACAGGTGTTCGGCCGCGCCCTCGGCGACGGAACCGCGGGCATCGGCGGGCAGCGCCGACGCCGTCCCCGCGATGTCCATCAGATCGCCGGAGATGTCGCGCATCGTCTGGGCGACCGCGACGCGCCCGAACATGCCCGGCGTGGCCAGCGCCGCCTCCACCCGCGCGACGCTGCGCCCCAGCCGGTACTGCACCGATTCGTCGGCCGCCGGCCCGACGATGCCCGCGACGGTGTCGACCACTTCGGCCATCACGTCGCCGTGAGCTCCCATTGCCGCAAGGTATTGCAGGCCATGGTCTTCGCGATCGACGACGCCGTGCTCGGAATCCAGCGCCGCGCGCATTACCGTCCAGCCGCCGTTGACCTCACCGATCCGGTAGAGATCGTCGACGCGTACGTCGCTGTAGTAGACGATGTTGGTGCGGTCGCCGTCCAGGGTGCGGATGCCCTGAATCTCGATGCCCGGTGAATCGAGCGGCACCAGAAACATGGTCAGGTTCTTGTGTTTCGGCCCCTGCGGGTCGGTATTGGTGAGCAGAAAGACGTACTTGGCGTTCTGCGCATTCGACGTAAACATCTTGGAGCCGTTGATAATCCACGCATCGCCGTCGCGCACCGCGCGGGTTTTGCAGGTGGCGACGTCGGAGCCGCCCTCGGGTTCGGTGTAGCCCAGGCAGAGCCGGATCTCACCGGACAGCACACCGGGCACGACTTTGGCGGCGAGCTCCGGCGCACCGAATTGCTGTACGAGCCGCGCGACGACGGACGTGGTGCCCCAGTGATACCAGGGCGTATGCGCCCGGGCGATCTCCAGTTGAAAGATGCGCCGGCGAACCGCGCTGAATCCGCCCTCGGACTCGAGCTTCCAATCCGACGCCAGATAGCCGGCCTCGCCCAGCGCCAAATGCACTTGCTCGTCGAAGTTTTCGCCGAACTCCCGCTGGCGGCGAAGCACCTCGTCGGTGACGTGCTTGGTGATGAACGCCCGGGTCTCCTCGAGGAAGGCCTGGTCCTCGGCGCTGAGTTCGACGTGTGAGAAGTCCATTTACATCGCGTCGATCACCCGAGTGCGGAACCGCTCGAGGGTTTCCAGGGCGTGCGCCATGCTGTCGCCGGGCAGCCCGACGCTCACCCACGTCACTCCCAGGGCGGCAAGCTTTTCCAGACCGTCGAGGTAAGCGTCGGCGTTGAATTCGTCGTCGGCGGGGCTGCCGCCCTCGAAGTTGCTGAACGTAACGTCGATCGTCGACCAATCCCTGCCCGCCTCATCGCAGCGGCGGCGCAGATCCTCGATCCCGGCGCTGAGGCGCTGCACCGAATCGATGACGGCGGTGCCCGCCGTTTGCGCCAACTGCGGCGGGGCCGGGAACGGACACCAGCCGTCGCCGTAGCGCGCCACGCGCTGGCGCGATGCCGCCGTGTTCCCGCCGATCCAGATCGGCGGGTGCGGGCTGGTGATCGGCCTGGGGTGCGCGGTGATGCCGCGCGCGCTGAAATGCTTTCCCTCAAAGGACATGTCGTCGCTGGTCCAGATCGTCCGGATCACCTGCAGCGCTTCCTCGAACAGCTCCGCGCGCTCGTCGTAGTTCACACCCAATGCGGCGAACTCCCGTTTGAGATAGCCGACGCCGACCGCGAGCGTGAACCGGCCGCCGGAGAGCAAATCCAGCGTGGCGCCGGACTTGGCCACCACGAAGGGGTTTCGATACGGCAGCACCACGATGTTGGGGATCAGCCGCAGCGTGGTCGTCGTCGCCGCCGCGAAACCCAGTGCGACAAAGGGATCCAGGGCGTCGTGGCCGCCGGCTTCCAGCCACCGCTGCGACGGCGCCGGATGGTCGGTGAACCCAAACCCGTGGATGCCCGCCGCCTCGGTGGCCGCCGCCACCTTCCCGATTCCCTCGCCGCTCAAGAACTCCGGGTTGTACGGATGGCTGTGCATCGGGTGGGTGATGGTGAAGCGCATGGCAGTCAGAATCGCGCGCGAGAGTCGATGGCCGTGTCGCTGGTGCGCAGCGGCCGGATCAGCGCCTCCTGAGCGAAGGAGCACAACAAGTCTCCGGCCTCGGCGTGCACGGTGCCGCGCACGTACGACATTCCCGCGCCCACCTGGGTGCTCTCGTGCGTGTAGAGCAGCCACCCGTCCCAGCGCACCGGCTCGTGGAACGCCACGGAGATGCTCATCGGCGCGGTGGACACCGTCAGGTGCGCCTGACTGGTGCCGATCCCCGGGTGCGCGCGCATGGTGGTGGAGATGCCCAGGTGTCCGGTGAAGTATGCGACGAGCGCCTTGGCCAGGTCGTCGCGGGCCGGGATCGGGTCGTAGTGCAGCCACGCATACAGCTCCGGCGGCCCGACCTCGTCGGGGCTATTGACGTCGACGACGTCGACGAGGCGCAGATCGCGCCCGCCCATCGGCATCTCGGCATGGTTGGCGTCGGCCGGCGCGGCCACGTCGGGCCGCGGCAGGTGGTGGCGGATGACGTCGCCAGTGGGGACGTCGGCCAACACCGTGATGCTCAGGCAGCGTCGCCCGTTCTGGTGCACGGCGACGACCGCGGTCGCGGTGGACCGGCCCTCGGCGACGACGTCGAGGACGAATTCGACCGGCGGGCCGACGGCGATCGCGCGGGAGAACACCGCGTGCGCCGAGCGCACCGACTTGTCCGGGAATCGTTTGGCCACCGCGACGATGGCCTGCGCGAGCACTTGGGTGCCCTCCACCACCTGCCGTTCGTCGCCGCCGGCCCCGATGTCGCCCGCGGTGTCGCCGGTGAACCGGTCCTGCCCGTCGGCCCGCACGTCGAACAGATCCAGCAGGCCCTGCACCGTCCACTCGGTCTGCTCGGATTCCTCGGAAGCCTTCGTCAAATCCGGTCCACCTCTCGCGCTAGCAGCTCACGGCTCAGCGTGACACTTTGAGTAGGATTTGTAAAGCTTGGCTAACAAGACCGCGCGCGGCTTTCTGCCGCGAGTGCCCGGCGGGCCGGGTGCTGCGCGTCCGACGCCCGGCCAGCCGGGCACTCGGCTACCGGCGACGCGGCGCGGCCACTCGACCCGCTAACGGAAAGCGCAGGGGGGCAACGCAATTGGGCATCGTCACCAGCACCTCGGAAACCGCATTCAGCCAGTCCGCCGAGGCCGTGTACGACCTCGCGCGGGAGCTCGCCCGGGCGGAAAATTGACACCGGCGCCCGCGGTGCGTGACACTTTTGCGGTGTTTTGTAAAGGCATTGGCGGATGATCCCCGAGCCGCTGGCCAACGGCTTCTGCTTCGGCGAAGGCCCGCGCTGGTTCGAGGGCCTGTTGTGGTTCTCCGACATGCTGGGCGAGGCCGTCCACACGTCGACCATGGGCGGCTCGCTGACCACGTTGCCGCTGCCCGGGCGCTCCCCGTCCGGGCTGGGATTCCGGCCCGACGGGTCGCTGCTGATCGCCTCGGCCGAGGACCGACAGGTGCTGCGCTACGACGGCGAGACCGTCGCCACCATCGCCGATCTCACCGACCTCGCCCCGGCCAACCTCGGTGACATGGTCATCGACGACGCCGGGCGCGCGTACATCGGGTCACAGGCGTTCTCGGGCGGAGTCATCATCCGGCTCGATCCCGACCACAGCGCCACCGTTGTCGCCGAGGATCTCGACTTTCCCAATGGGATGGTCATCACGCCGGACGGACAGACGTTGATCGTCGCCGAATCGATCGGCCGACGCCTGTCCGCGTTCACCATCGGCGACAACGGCGACCCGGGCGCGCTGCGCGACCGCCGGATTTTTGCCGACGGCCTGGACGGCCCGCCGGACGGCATCGCGCTCGACGCCGAAGGTGCGGTGTGGACGTCGATGACCCTGGCGCACCAGTTCGAGCGGGTCGGCGAAGGCGGCGTCGTGACCGACCGCATCGACATGGGTGAGCGCGTCGCCATCGCCTGCGCGCTGGGCGGCCCCGAGCGCCGCACGCTGTTCCTGCTGTCGAGCACCGACGCGTATCCGCAGCGCCTCGTCGGCACCCGGCTCTCGCGGCTGGACGCCGTGACGGTCGCGACGCCCGGCGCCGGCCTGCCCTGACCCGCAAGACCACGAGGGGGACGAGTGACCGACTCGTACTACGAGCTCATCGCGACGGACGCGGTGGGCGAGAAGTTTCGGGCGACCGACCTGGCGCGCGGCACCTGGTCGGCGGCGATCCAGCACGGCGGCCCGGTGTCCGCGCTGCTGGTGCGCGCGTTGGAGCGATGCGAGCGGCGCGACGACACCTGCCTGTCCCGGGTCGTCATCGACCTGTTGGGCGGGGTTCCGGCCGAGGGCGACCTGTGGGTCAGCTCGCGGATGCAACGCGGCGGCAAGCAGATCGAACTGGTCGGCGCCGAGATGCTGGCCCCCGGTCCCGACGGCGAACTCCGGCCCGTGGCCCGCGCCAGCGGATGGCGGTTGCAGCACCAGGACACCCGGCCCGTGGCGCACGCCGCTGCCCCGTTGCCCCGACCGCGATCCGAGGCCCGCGACCGCAACCTCAAGGCGCGGGATTGGGACCGCAACTACGTGCACAGCCTGGACTGGCTGTGGCTGACCGAACCGCTGAGCGCGGGCCCGGGCGAATCCTGGATCAAGCCGACCGTGGACCTCGTCAAGGGCGAGACCATGACGCCGCTGGAACGGCTGTTCGCGGTGGCCGACTGCGCCAACGGCATCGGCAGCAAGTTGGACATCACCAAGTGGACATTCCTGAACACCGATCTGGCCGTGCACGTGTTCCGGATCCCCGACGGTGACTGGATCGGCATTCGCGCGGAGACCAGCTACGGGCCGGATGGAATCGGGACCACAGTCGGCACATTGTTCGACGAGCAGGGCGCAGTCGGCGCGATTCAGCAGTCGGTGCTGGTGCGCAGCCGGCCCCCGCGGGAAGCGAAAAATCCGTGACACGTTTGCGCGACTTCGTAGGGTTTGTCTTATGAGCCATCCGGTCCAAACGGCGGAGATCGACACCTCGACGCGACAGCGCATCCTGTTGGCGACCGCCGAGGTGCTCGGCCGCAACGGCAAGACCAAGCTCAGCCTGTCCGAAGTGGCCACCCAGGCCGGGGTCTCGCGGCCCACGCTGTACCGCTGGTTCGCGTCCAAAGAGGAGCTGCTGTCGGCGTTTTCGCAATACGAGCGGCAGCTCTTCGAAAGCGGTTTGGTCAAGGCCACCGCCGGCCTCAAGGGCGTCGACAAGCTCGACGCCGTGCTGCGGTTCATCGTCGAGTACCAGCATTCGTACTCCGGGGTGCGCATGGTCGACGTCGAACCCGAGCACACCATCGCCCAGTTTTCCCACGTCATCCCGCAGATGCGCGATGGGCTGCAACGGCACCTGCCCGGCCCCAACGCCGCGGTCAAGGCGGCGACGGTGATCCGGATCGCCATCTCCCACTACATCGTGCCCAGCGATGACGCCGACCAATTCCTCGCGCAGCTGCGCCACGCCGTCGGAATCAAGCCGGCCTAGCTAGTCGAACAACACCGCCGCATTGAGGTAGCCGGTGGGGTCGAGGACAGCCTTGACCGCCCGCATCGCGGCGATGTCGGCCGGCTCGCGGGACATCCCGAGATACGGCCGCTTCAGGCTGCCGACGCCGTGCTCGGAGCTGACGTTGCCTCCGCACTGCGCGATGAGACCCATCATCGGCTCGTAGAGCGCCGGCTCGTGCTCGGCCGGGCAACGCAGGACGTTGAGGTGCAGGTTGCCCTCGCCGATGTGGCCGAACAACACTGGCAGCGCGTCGGGGACGCGCGCGTGGACCAGCGCGACCGCCTCCCGGGCGAACCCGCCGATGGCGGACAGGGGTAGCGACACGTCGAACTTCAGCGGGGGCCCGTACACGCCGAGCACCTCGGCCAGGGATTCGCGAACACGCCACAACCGTTGCTGCGCAACCGCATCCACGCCCACCGCGGGCTCGCCACACATCTGCACACCGTCGAGCAGACCGGCGAGGCGATCGGTCAGATCGTGGTCGGCGGCCAGCTCCACCAACAGCAACCAGTCACCCGACACCGGCGCGCCGACCCCGAGATGCTCGCCGGTCAGGGCGGCGGCGCGGCCGTCGATCAATTCCAGCGCGGCGATTCCGTCGACGTCCCGAAAAGTCCGGCCGGCCTCGACGAGTGCCTCGAGGTCGGCGAACCCGCAGACGGCCGTCACGCGGTGCGACGGGGCGGGGTGCAGTCGCAGATCCAGCGCGGTGATGACACCGAGGGTGCCCTCGGCGCCGACGAACAGCGCCGGCAGGTCGTAGCCGGTGTTGTCGCGGCGCACCAGGCTGTGGCGGCGCAGCAGCGATCCGTCGGGCAGCGCCACTTCCAAACCGAGGACCTGCTCGCCCATGTTGCCGTAGCGGACCGTGCGCAGCCCGCCGGCATTCGTCGAGGCCATGCCGCCGACGGTCGCCGTGTCCCGGGCGGCCAGGTCGACGCCGAACACCAAACCCGTTGCGGCGACGGCTTTTTGTACTGTGGCCAGCGGGGCCCCGGCGCCCACCTCGACGCGGCGCTCGAGCGTGTCGACGTCACCGACAGTGTTCAGCCGCTCGGTGGACACCAACACGTCATCGTGCTCGGGAACGGTGCCGGCCACCAGCGAGGTCCGGCCGCCCTGCACCGTGACGTGCGCCCCGGCGTCGCGGCACACTCGCAGCACCTCGGCGATCTGCTCGGCCGAACCCGGCCGCACCAGCGCGCTGGCCCGGCCCCGGTAGCGCCCGGTGTGGTCGACGCTGCGGCCGGCCAGCACGTCGGGGTCGGTGACGACGTGGCTCGATCCGACCGCGTCCGCCAGGTTGCGCAGCATGCTCGCGGTTATAGCACCGCCCTAAAATTCCTTGTGATTCACGTCGGTGACCAGCCCGCCGTCCATCACATACTCGCTGCCGGTGGAGTACGACGACTCGTCGCTGGCCAAGAAAAGCACGAACGTCGCGACTTCCCGGACCTCGCCCGGACGCCCCAGTGGGATCGTCACCATGTCCTCGGGCAGATGCGCGGTCATCGGCGTGCGGATGAACCCCGGGTGCACCGAGTTCACCCGAATGTTATGCGGCGCCAGCTCCAGCGCCGCCGACTTCGCCAGCCCGCGCACGCCCCACTTGGACGCGACGTAGGGGTGCACCATGGGCGCGCCGCGCAGCCCCTCGATGGACGACACGTTGATGATCGAGCCGCCCCCGGCGGCGATCATCGGCTCTACCGCGACCCGCATGCCCAGGAACGTCCCGGTCAGGTTGACGTCAATCACCTTCTGCCACTTGGCCAGATCGAAGCTCTTCAGCGGGCCGAGCGCGACGGTTCCGGCGTTGTTGACCAGCACGTTGAGCTTGCCGAATTCGCCGACCGCGGTGGCGACCGCGGCGTCCCACTGGTCAGGCTGGGTGACGTCGAGGTGCACGTAGCGCGCGGAGTCGCCGATCTCGTCGGCCAGCGCCTTGCCCTGGTCGTCCAGGATGTCGCCGATCACGACCTTGGCGCCTTCCTCGACCAGCAGGCGCGCATCTTCGGCTCCCATACCGCCGGCGCCACCACTGATGAGTGCAACTTTTCCGTCTACCCGTCCCACCCGGGTCTCCTTTCGATTTAGTTGGCCACCAAGGCGTTTGGTGCGTACAAGCCTTTGCCCGTAACCAGCGGCAGGTCGAGGGTGGTGCGGATGCCGGCCGGCGCGGCGATCACCGCCGGGATGGCGTTGACGATGCGGCCCGCGGCGCCGACGATCGCGGCGTGGTTGTGGTCGCCCTTGCGGCTGCTCGGGACGATGTCCACGGCATACGACGGTTCCCCGGTGATCTCGACGCGATACGAGCCGCCGCCGGAAGCGGGTTGCGGCCAATCGGGCCGCAGGTCGGGTCGCAAGCGCGTGATGTGCTCGACGACGATGGCCGGGTGGCCCTTGGACATGCCGCGGATCTCGAACTGCAGTGCGGCCTGCGTGCCCTTGGCAATATGCCCCACCGCGATGTCGAAGTCTTCCGGCGCCGGCTCACGCTGGATTGACTGGGTAATCTCGTCGATCTCTACGCCGAGGCCGGCCGCCAGCTGACGGATTGCGGTTCCCCAGGCGAACGTGAGCACGCCCGGTTGCAGCAGCATCGGCACGTCGTCCAGCGGCCCGCCGAATCCCATGTAGCGCATCACTTCTGCGCCGTCGTAGCTCGCGTAGTCGGCGATCTCCATGCAGCGGACCTGATCGATGCGCTGACACGTCCCGGAGAGCGCGAAGGGAATGAGGTCGTTGATGAATCCCGGGTCGACGCCGTTGATGAAGATACTCGAATTCCCTTGTCGCGCCGCATCTTCGACGCGGGCGATGTATTTGTCCGGCATCACGCCCCACGGGTACTGCAGCAGCCCTGGCGACGACCCGACGACGTTGATCCCTTCCGCCAGGATGCGCATGACATCCTTCATCGCGTCGGGCAGCCGGGTGTCGCCCATGGCGCAGTAGACGACGCATTCGGGCTTGGTGGCGAGGATCTCGTCGAGACTTCCCACGGCCTTGATGCCCGTGCTGACGCCCCCGTCCAGGCCAACGCCGCACAGATCTCCGGCGTCCTTGCCCACCTTCGCCGGTGTCGACACGCACACCCCCGTCAATTCGAACTGCGGGTTGGTGATGAGTTCGGCCAGGGCCAGGCCTCCGACATTTCCGGTTCCGACGTGCGCGACGCGGATCGCCATCAGAGTCTCCGTTTCGTAGAACACTGGAAAACTTTTCTAGACACTAGTCCATAATTTTTGGGCCGCCCACCGGGGCTCAGCCGGCCCGCACAGCCCTTAACCAAACGCGGGACTTCGCGCAGGCACCGCTTTATGCTCGGTTTTGCTGACAGTCGAAAGGGGGTGGGGGCGGGGAGATGTCGTACGTAGTCACCACGCCCGAGATGTTGGCGGCCGCGGCCAACGATGTCGGGAACATCGGTTCGGCGATCAGCACCGCCAGCTCGAACGCGGCGGGCCCGACCACCGGTTTGATCCCGGCGGCCGAGGACGAGGTGTCGATGGCCATCGCAAAGCTTTTCGGCGCGTACGGCCAGGAGTACCAGGCGCTCGTCTCGCAAGCTTCGGCGTTTCACGACGAGTTCACCCAGGCGCTGGCCGCTTCGGGAAACGCCTACCTGGAAGCCGAGGCCGCCAACTCGGCCCTGATGCTCGGGCCGTCGAACCCGCTGAACGCGATCGCCTCGCCGATCCAGACGCTGTTCGGCCAACCGGCGCTCACCGGCGGGTCCGGTGAGGCCAGCGCGATGACGTCGATGGCGTCGATGTCGAGGGCGGCCGCCGCGGACCCACTGACCGCGCTGATCATGGGTGGCACCGGCAACCCGACACCCAACCCGGCCTACGTGACGAGCATCTTCAACTCGTACATCCAGCCCAACCCCCTCTTCGCCGGGGCCACTCCGCAAGGCCTCTTCACGCCCGAGCAGTTCTGGCCCATCACCCCCAATCTCGGAAACCTGACGTACGGCCAGTCCGTCGCCCAGGGCACCGGCCTGCTGAACGACGCGCTCGTCGGCCCCAGCGGAGTGCTCACGCAGGGCAACAGCGCCGTCGTCGTCGGGTACTCGCAAAGCGCCGCCGTCGCCACCAACGAAATCAACGCCCTGATGGCGGCGGGCTCGCCCTATCAAGACCAGCTGTCCTTCATGCTGCTGGCCAATCCGAACACCCCCGACGGCGGCATCCTGTCGCGCTTCCCCGGCTTCTACCTCCCGTTCCTGGATGTGCCGTTCAACGGTGCGACGCCGCCGCTCTCGCCGTACCTGACCAGCATGTACACGATCCAGTACGACGGCATCGCCAACGCCCCGCAATACCCCCTCAACCTCGTGTCGGACGCCAACGCCGTCGCGGGCTACTTCACCCTGCACGACACGTATCCCACGCTTTCCGCCGCGCAGGTCGCCAACGCCGTGGCCCTGCCGACTTCACCCGGCTACACGGGCGCCACCCAGTACTACGAGTTGCTGACGCAGAACCTGCCGCTGCTGCAGCCGATCCGCGATATCCCTTTCCTCGGCAATCCGCTCGCCGACCTCGTCCAGCCCGACCTGCGGGTGCTCGTTGACCTTGGCTACGGCTCGTACGGGCCGGGCCTCAACTACGCGAACATTCCCACCCCGGCCGGCCTATTCGAGGTCGTCAACCCGTTCACGACCGGGCCCGACCTCGCCCTCGGCGCCGTGCAGGGACCCCAGTCCGCGCTGGTCGATCTCGGGCTGCTGCCGCAGTCCGCGACCCCGACCATCTATCCCTACGTTCCGTCGATAGATCCGAACCTGAACTTCTTCCTGGGCCAGCCGAGCGTGACCGGGCTGTCGCTACTCAGCGGCGCCACCGGGGATCTGCTGCATCTGATTCCGCCCATCCACTGAGGGCCTTGACACGATTGTTTAGCGACAGCTAAATTTAGCGAGTGCTAAATGATGCAGGTCCGCTCGATCCCATCGTCCTGTACCGCTCCGCGACGGATAGAGCCGTCGCGGTCGTGGAGGCGGTTGCGCCCGAGCAGCTGACCTGGGCGACGCCCTGCTCGGAGTGGACCGTGCAAGACCTCATCGATCACCTGGCCGGCGGAGCGGAGTACCTGTTGTCGGCGGCGACGGGCGCGGAGCCAGTCCCAGCCGAAAGTGCGTCGGGGACCGATTACCGAATGCGTGTGGCCCGCGTGCTGACCGCCCTGGAATTGCCCGGCGCGTTGGAGCGCGTCTGTGTCTCCCCGCTCGGCTTCGACTGGCCCGTGGCCGACGCGGTGGCCGGCACGTTCATGGATGTGCTCATCCACACGTGGGACCTGGCCCGCGCGACAGGACAGGACGAGCGGCTTGATGCCGGCCTAGTGGAAGCGTGTACTGCAATGTTTCTCCCCGAAATGCCAAGGCGCGGACGGGAAGCGGGGATCGTCGGCCCTGAGGTGGTGCTGGGCGAGGGCGCGTCTGCGCAGGATCGGCTGCTGGCGGCGATGGGCCGCACACCGTGACCGAGCCGGCCGTCGAGGATGCCATCAGGGCGCTGGCGCATCCGGGCCGGCGGACGATGCTGCGATTGGTGTGGGATCAGGAGCGACCCGCATCCGCTCTCGCCGAGGCCGCGGGCCTGTCGAAATCGGCCGCGAGCCAACACCTCAAGGTATTGCGCGACGCCGGATTGGTCGACGTGCGCGCCGACGCTACCCGACGGCTGTATCGCGCCGACCTGGCCCGGGTCGCCGAGGTGGCCGCACTGCTCGACGACTTCTGGGCCGCACCGCTGCAACGCCTGCGTGCCGCCGCGGAAACCGATCCGCCATGAAGCTGGTCATACAACAGCTCGTGGTGCGGGCGAGCGCCGAGCGCGTCTTCGAATTGTTCACCGACCCAGTGCAATTCGGGCAATGGATGGCCGAGGACGCGGTCCTTGATGCCATCGCCGGCGGCGTCGTGCGCTGGACACACCCCAACGGCGACACCGTGTCCGGCCGCTACGTCGAAGTTGAGCGGCCCCGCCGGATCGTGTTCACCTACGGTTGGGAGCGCGCCGACGTCGGAATCCCGCCGGGATCAACGACCGTCGAGGTCGACCTCATTTCCCAGCCCGACGGCAGCACGCTGGTCAAACTGGTGCATCGAGGACTCGAAGGCGGCGCGGCGGACGCCCACCACGGCGGCTGGGTTCACTACCTCGACCGGCTGCGCCGCACGGCCGAGGGCGAAGACGTCGGCAAGGATCCATGGGCCGACCGTCGGGTGCCAAGTCGCCAGGAGCTCCACCGATGAGCAGCGGGTCCACCGAGGCACGCTTCTGGGCATTCGCGGAACCGCTGTTGGCCACCGCCACGGTCACGCGCTCGACGATGATGGGCCTGCCCTGCCTGCGGTCCAATGGCCGGTTCTTCGCCTCGTTCGACCGGCGGATCGCCGCCCTTGTCGTCAAGCTGCCCGAAGCCAGGGTCAACGAACTGATCCAATCCGGTGAGGCCGAGCCGTTTGCGCCGTCCGGTCGCCGGTTTCGCGAATGGGCGTCCATCGACGCCGGTCGATCCGAAACCTGGTCCTCGCGTCTTGCCGAAGCCCTGGAATTTGTTGCGGCCCAGTGAGGTTCGGGACGAGTTTAAGGGTCTGGTAGCAGCGCACGCACTCCGCGGAGCAGGGCGAGGGCATGTTCGGCGTCGCCGCTACGGGCCCTGGCCAGTGCGCCGAGGACGCCGGCCTGAAGAGCATCGGCCAATCTCGCCGGCGTCGAGGGCGTGGCCTGCGCAAGCTCGCCTGCGGCCTCCGCACGGCGCAGTGCCCCACGCAGGCCGCGGCGCATGCGTCGCAGGTGCCCGTCGGTCAGGCTCTTGATGCGGGGATCCCGATTGATCGGATCGCGCATGGTCTCCACCGCCAGGCAGCCGGCGGTGCCCATCGGCCCGCGGATGAGTTCCTCGACTTCGTCAAGAAACGCGTGCACGTCGGCGGCGCCGGCGCGGCCGCGTTCGAGGGGGATGAGCATCGCGCACGCCGAGTCGACATAGTTCTGCAGCACGGTGTGCATGATGTCTGCCTTGGTACCGAAGGAACGGTACAACGTCGAGGAAGACAGTCCCGTCGCGGCCAGCATCTCCTCTTGCGTTGCCGCGTCATACCCCTTGCGCCAGAACAGCATCAGTAGCGCATCCAGCGCACACTGCCGATCGAACTGCGGGGGCCGTCCGGGGCGACGCTTACCTAAGGTTGACATTTGGAGTAAGTGTACTCAATACTTCCAACAAATACATTCGGAGTTGTCTAACTCAAAAATCAACGGAGGCCGGTGTGTTAAAACCAGGCGATACGGTCAGCGCGAGGACGCTGCGCACAATCACCGACACCGACGTGGCGGTTCCAGCGCCCGACGCAACCGTGCACCTGCAGTTCCGGCGTTTCGCCGGATGCCCGATCTGCACGTTGCACATGCACGAACTGAGTCGGCGGCACGACGAGATCGAATCCGCCGGCATCACCGAGATCACGGTATTTCATTCCGCGGCCGACGCGCTTCGCCGCTACCAGGCCGACTTACCGTTTGCGGTCGTGGCCGACCCGGATCGCAAGCTGTACAAGGAATTTGGGGTCGAATCCTCCTCAATCGCTGCTAGCTTGCACCCACGTGCGATGCTTGCCGCCGCTCGCGGCATGCGGTGGTCCAAGGCGAGCGGTGCGATCGGCTTGGGCGAGAAGCACACGGGCAAACCGGCGGATTTCCTGATCGGCTCCGACGGCAGCGTGTTGGCGTGCAAATACGGCGCGCACGCCGACGATCAGTGGTCAGTCGATGAATTACTCAAGCTCGCGAAGGACTAGCCGCTAAAGCCCGAGCGGGGAATTCTTGCGAATCGTTTCGTCGCGGATCAGCCCGCGCAGCAGGGCGGTGCTGAACTCGGCGGCGATTTCCTTGGCGGTGCGCCGCCCGCTCGGGCGCAGCCAGCGGTAGCTGCCCAGCGTCATGCCGATGTAGCCCAGCGCCACCACGTGCGAGTCGCACTCGTAGAACTCGCCGCTGGCGATGCCGCGGTCGATGAGGCCGTGCACGTGCTCGTAGACCTGGGCCTCCTTTTCGCGGACCTCGGCGACCTGCTCGGTGGTGAACCACTCGGTGATGTAGGGCTGTTCCTGGAAGTACACGGCGGCCCGCTCGGGATTGCTCGCGATGCCCGTCAGCAGCCGGACGGTGTACTGGTAGAGCGCCTCGCGGGCCGTCCAGGACGGGTCGTCGTGCACCGCGGCCAGGGTGCCCTCGGCGGCCTGACGGTAGATGTCGAACAGGATCAGCGACTTGCTGGCGTAGTAGTGGTAGACCGTCGCCTTGTTCAGGCCGATCACATCGGCAACGTCGTCCATCCGGGTGCCGTGATAGCCGCGGGCGGCGAACAGCTTGGTGGCAACAGCCAGCAACTCCTCGCGGCGTGTCAACCCGTTGGGGGTGATGCTGTCGGATGTCATCTGTACTCACTATCGTCGCTGCCGGCGGGGCCGGATTTGGGTTCCGGCGGGTCCGGATGAGGCAAATTATCAATCAACTGGTTGGACAGTTTAAGGCCTCGGGGACGCTCGCCCGCCTGTCGCACCGGCGACGAGGGGACTAGACTTCGATCGGAATTGTCGCAAGTCGAGAGGTGGGGACGATGGATCCGAATCCGGATTACGACGCAAGCGACGAGCTCGAGTTCTTCATGCGGTACTTCACCTGGGGATTGCGGGGCGTTCAGGACGGCAACGGCTACCCGCCGCCCGCATATCCGCCCGTCTAGAGGCCCGCTATAACGCTTTGAGTTCCTCGGCGACCTCCGTCACCGATTTCTTCGCGTCTCCGAACAACATCGTGGTTCCCTCCGCATAGAACAGCGGGTTGTCGATTCCCGCGAATCCGGAATTCATCGACCGCTTCAGCACGATCACCGACCTGGCCTTGTCCACATTGAGAATCGGCATGCCGTAGATCGGACTCGACGCCTCATTGCGGGC
>NZ_MBEM01000168.1:0-5082 GCF_001954045.1 Mycobacterium sp. SP-6446
ATCGAGGGGTTTTTGTTTGGAGAGTTTGATCCTGGCTCAGGACGAACGCTGGCGGCGTGCTTAACACATGCAAGTCGAACGGAAAGGCCCCTTCGGGGGTACTCGAGTGGCGAACGGGTGAGTAACACGTGGGTAATCTGCCCTGCACTTCGGGATAAGCCTGGGAAACTGGGTCTAATACCGGATAGGACCATTTAGCGCATGCTTTATGGTGGAAAGCTTTTGCGGTGTGGGATGGGCCCGCGGCCTATCAGCTTGTTGGTGGGGTGACGGCCTACCAAGGCGACGACGGGTAGCCGGCCTGAGAGGGTGTCCGGCCACACTGGGACTGAGATACGGCCCAGACTCCTACGGGAGGCAGCAGTGGGGAATATTGCACAATGGGCGCAAGCCTGATGCAGCGACGCCGCGTGGGGGATGACGGCCTTCGGGTTGTAAACCTCTTTCACCATCGACGAAGGTCCGGGTTTTCTCGGATTGACGGTAGGTGGAGAAGAAGCACCGGCCAACTACGTGCCAGCAGCCGCGGTAATACGTAGGGTGCGAGCGTTGTCCGGAATTACTGGGCGTAAAGAGCTCGTAGGTGGTTTGTCGCGTTGTTCGTGAAATCTCACGGCTTAACTGTGAGCGTGCGGGCGATACGGGCAGACTGGAGTACTGCAGGGGAGACTGGAATTCCTGGTGTAGCGGTGGAATGCGCAGATATCAGGAGGAACACCGGTGGCGAAGGCGGGTCTCTGGGCAGTAACTGACGCTGAGGAGCGAAAGCGTGGGGAGCGAACAGGATTAGATACCCTGGTAGTCCACGCCGTAAACGGTGGGTACTAGGTGTGGGTTTCCTTCCTTGGGATCCGTGCCGTAGCTAACGCATTAAGTACCCCGCCTGGGGAGTACGGCCGCAAGGCTAAAACTCAAAGGAATTGACGGGGGCCCGCACAAGCGGCGGAGCATGTGGATTAATTCGATGCAACGCGAAGAACCTTACCTGGGTTTGACATGCACAGGACGCGTCTAGAGATAGGCGTTCCCTTGTGGCCTGTGTGCAGGTGGTGCATGGCTGTCGTCAGCTCGTGTCGTGAGATGTTGGGTTAAGTCCCGCAACGAGCGCAACCCTTGTCTCATGTTGCCAGCGGGTAATGCCGGGGACTCGTGAGAGACTGCCGGGGTCAACTCGGAGGAAGGTGGGGATGACGTCAAGTCATCATGCCCCTTATGTCCAGGGCTTCACACATGCTACAATGGCCGGTACAAAGGGCTGCGATGCCGCAAGGTTAAGCGAATCCTTTTAAAGCCGGTCTCAGTTCGGATCGGGGTCTGCAACTCGACCCCGTGAAGTCGGAGTCGCTAGTAATCGCAGATCAGCAACGCTGCGGTGAATACGTTCCCGGGCCTTGTACACACCGCCCGTCACGTCATGAAAGTCGGTAACACCCGAAGCCAGTGGCCTAACCCTTGGGAGGGAGCTGTCGAAGGTGGGATCGGCGATTGGGACGAAGTCGTAACAAGGTAGCCGTACCGGAAGGTGCGGCTGGATCACCTCCTTTCTAAGGAGCACCACGAAAAGCACTCCAATTGGTGGGGTGCAAGCCGTGAGGGGTTTTCGTCTGTAGTGGACGAAAGCCGGGTGCACAACAGCAGATTAATTGCCAGACACACTATTGGGCCCTGAGGCAACACTCCGTTTTATTGAGTGGTGTCCCCCCATCTTGGTGGTGGGGTGTGGTGTTTGAGTATTGGATAGTGGTTGCGAGCATCTACGGATGCGCTGCCCTCGTGGTGGCGTGTCCATAAATGTGTAATTTTTATCTTTGGTTTTTGTGTTAGTAAGTGTCTAAGGGCGCATGGTGAATGCCTTGGCATCGAGAGCCGATGAAGGACGTGGGAGGCTGCGATATGCCTCGGGGAGCTGTCAACCGAGCGTTGATCCGAGGATTTCCGAATGGGGAAACCCAGCACGAGTTATGTCGTGTTACCCGTATCTGAATATATAGGGTGCGGGAGGGAACGCGGGGAAGTGAAACATCTCAGTACCCGTAGGAAGAGAAAACAATTGTGATTCCGCTAGTAGTGGCGAGCGAACGTGGAACATGGCTAAACCGCACGCATGCGATACCGGGTAGGGGTTGTGTGTGCGGGGTTGTGGGATTGATACGTCTCAGCTCTACCTGGCTGAGGGGCAGTCAGAAAGTGTCGTAGTTAGCGGAAGTGGCCTGGGATGGTCCGCCATAGACGGTGAGAGCCCGGTACGCGAAAACCCGGCACCTGCCTTGTATCAACTCCCGAGTAGCAGCGGGCCCGTGGAATCCGCTGTGAATCTGCCGGGACCACCCGGTAAGCCTAAATACTTCTCGATGACCGATAGCGGATTAGTACCGTGAGGGAATGGTGAAAAGTACCCCGGGAGGGGAGTGAAAGAGTACCTGAAACCGTGTGCCTACAATCCGTCAGAGCCTCCTTGTGGGGTGATGGCGTGCCTTTTGAAGAATGAGCCTGCGAGTCAGGGACATGTCGCGAGGTTAACCCGTGTGGGGTAGCCGCAGCGAAAGCGAGTCTGAATAGGGCGTATCCCCGTAAGGGGTGTAGTGGCGTGTTCTGGACCCGAAGCGGAGTGATCTACCCATGGCCAGGGTGAAGCGCGGGTAAGACCGCGTGGAGGCCCGAACCCACTTAGGTTGAAGACTGAGGGGATGAGTTGTGGGTAGGGGTGAAAGGCCAATCAAACTCCGTGATAGCTGGTTCTCCCCGAAATGCATTTAGGTGCAGCGTTACGTGTTTCACCACGGAGGTAGAGCTACTGGATGGCCGATGGGCCCTACTAGGTTACTGACGTCAGCCAAACTCCGAATGCCGTGGTGTATAGCGTGGCAGTGAGACGGCGGGGGATAAGCTCCGTACGTCGAAAGGGAAACAGCCCAGATCGCCGGCTAAGGCCCCAAAGCGTGTGCTAAGTGGAAAAGGATGTGCAGTCGCAAAGACAACCAGGAGGTTGGCTTAGAAGCAGCCACCCTTGAAAGAGTGCGTAATAGCTCACTGGTCAAGTGATTGTGCGCCGACAATGTAGCGGGGCTCAAGCACACCGCCGAAGCCGCGACAACCGCAAGGTTGGGTAGGGGAGCGTCCCCCATTCTGCGAAGCCGCCGGGTAACCGGTGGTGGAGGGTGGGGGAGTGAGAATGCAGGCATGAGTAGCGATAAGGCAAGTGAGAACCTTGCCCGCCGTAAGACCAAGGGTTCCTGGGCCAGGCCAGTCCGCCCAGGGTGAGTCGGGACCTAAGGCGAGGCCGACAGGCGTAGTCGATGGACAACGGGTTGATATTCCCGTACCCGTGTGTGAGCGTCCCTGACGAATCAGCGGTACTAACCACCCAAATCCGGATCGACCATTCCCCTTCGGGGGCATGGAGTTTCGGGGCTGCGTGGGACCTTCGCTGGTAGTAGTCAAGCAATGGGGTGACGCAGGAAGGTAGCCGTACCAGTCAGTGGTAATACTGGGGCAAGCCTGTAGGGAGAGCGATAGGCAAATCCGTCGCTCACTAATCCTGAGAGGTGATGCATAGCCGATTGAGGTGAATTCGGTGATCCTCTGCTGCCAAGAAAAGCCTCTAGCGAGCGCACACACGGCCCGTACCCCAAACCAACACAGGTGGTCAGGTAGAGCATACCGAGGCGTACGAGATAACTATGGTTAAGGAACTCGGCAAAATGCCCCCGTAACTTCGGGAGAAGGGGGACCGGCATACCGTGAACAGCTTTTCGCTGGGAGCGGGAACCGGTCGCAGAAACCAGTGAGAAGCGACTGTTTACTAAAAACACAGGTCCGTGCGAAGTCGCAAGACGATGTATACGGACTGACGCCTGCCCGGTGCTGGAAGGTTAAGAGGACCCGTTAACCCGCAAGGGTGAAGCGGAGAATTTAAGCCCCAGTAAACGGCGGTGGTAACTATAACCATCCTAAGGTAGCGAAATTCCTTGTCGGGTAAGTTCCGACCTGCACGAATGGCGTAACGACTTCTCAACTGTCTCAACCATAGACTCGGCGAAATTGCACTACGAGTAAAGATGCTCGTTACGCGCGGCAGGACGAAAAGACCCCGGGACCTTCACTACAACTTGGTATTGGTGTTCGGTACGGTTTGTGTAGGATAGGTGGGAGACTTTGAAGCAGTTACGCCAGTAATTGTGGAGTCGTTGTTGAAATACCACTCTGATCGTATTGGACACCTAACGTCGAACCGTATATCCGGTTCACGGACAGTGCCTGGCGGGTAGTTTAACTGGGGCGGTTGCCTCCTAAAATGTAACGGAGGCGCCCAAAGGTTCCCTCAACCTGGACGGCAATCAGGTGTTGAGTGTAAATGCACAAGGGAGCTTGACTGCGAGACCTACAAGTCAAGCAGGGACGAAAGTCGGGATTAGTGATCCGGCACCCCCGAGTGGAAGGGGTGTCGCTCAACGGATAAAAGGTACCCCGGGGATAACAGGCTGATCTTCCCCAAGAGTCCATATCGACGGGATGGTTTGGCACCTCGATGTCGGCTCGTCGCATCCTGGGGCTGGAGCAGGTCCCAAGGGTTGGGCTGTTCGCCCATTAAAGCGGCACGCGAGCTGGGTTTAGAACGTCGTGAGACAGTTCGGTCTCTATCCGCCGCGCGCGTCAGAAACTTGAGGAAACCTGTCCCTAGTACGAGAGGACCGGGACGGACGAACCTCTGGTACACCAGTTGTCCCACCAGGGGCACCGCTGGATAGCCACGTTCGGACAGGATAACCGCTGAAAGCATCTAAGCGGGAAACCTTCTCCAAGATCAGGTTTCTCACCCTTTTAGAGGGATAAGGCCCCCCGCAGAACACGGGATCGATAGGCCAGACCTGGAAGCCCAGCAATGGGTGCAGGGAACTGGCACTAACCGGCCGAAAACTTACCAACACACATCGCAACCACATTCCATGCCTACGGCAATTGCCGTGGCACCACACCCCCCACCAGAACACTTGAATGAAAAATAAATAGAGTTACGGCGGCCACAGCGACAGGGAAACGCCCGGTCCCATCCCGAACCCGGAAGCTAAGCCTGTCAGCGCC
>NZ_MBEM01000169.1:0-84408 GCF_001954045.1 Mycobacterium sp. SP-6446
ACGCCGGCCGCGGCCAGATACAGCAACGCGGGCGCCCCGAGCCCGCCGGCGCCGATCACCAGCACCCGCGCGTTCTTCAGCCGCTTCTGCCCGTCGACGCCCAGGTCGGGAATGATCAGATGACGGCTGTAGCGGGCCACCTCATCGCGACTCAGCTGGCGTGCGGGCTCGACCAGCGGCGGCAACGACGTCGACACCCGACATCTCGGCGGTCGGCGTTGCGATTCAACTTCTGACTCGTTCTTGAGACGCATTTTCCACCACCATCCGGTTCGGTCCTTGCCGGTCCATCGGGTCCGTACGTTGTTTTGCTGGGTGACGCGTTCGGCGCGTTGCGGGCCGCGCCCGCCCCCGACGGGCGCGGCGTGTGAGGAACCTCTTGGTCAGAATGCATGTCACGCCGGATCAACCACCTGCGACCGCGCCGAGGATGGTCAGGCAATCTCCTTCGCGGACATCGGTCCTAAGACCATTTCCGAACCTGATGTCTTCGTCGTTGACATAGACATTCACGAACCGATGGATCGTGCCGCGCGTGATCATTCGGTCTCGAATTCCCGGGTATCTGCAATCCAAGTCGTCAATGACCTCGATCACGCTGCTTCCTGCCGCGCTAACCGTCGATAATCCCCCGGTGAGAGACAACATGTGTGTAGGTATCGAGACTGAAATGGCCATTAGACACCCACCCCATTACTCCGGCGGTCCGCATTAACCGTATTGCACGATCACAGGCAACCTAAATTTATAATGATACGTAGTGTATCGACTCCGGGCAAGGATTTTTCCTCGAGAACTTGGACCGGCGGAATGTTAATGCCCGCACAGTGCCAGTTGCGAGCCGGTTATCCATTTGGCGTAGTGCAGGTTACGCAGCTGGGTCGAATCGTACGCGGAAGATCGACGGCCAAAACTTGCCGGTCAGCAAAAAAACCTGGCTGTCGACCGGGGCGATGCCATTGAGCACGTGGCCTCTTGCAGCGCCGGCCAGCAGACCGTTGGCGTCGACGACAGCGGTGACCAGGCCGGTGGCCGGGTCAATACGGGCAATTTGGTCGGTCGGAAAAACATTGGCCCATACTTGCCCGTCCACGCAACCCAACCCGTTGAGCCCGTTCACCGGCTCGCCGTCCGAGGTGACGACAGTCACGGACCCCGTTTCGGCGAAATCAGTTGCGCTACGGAAGCGTAATCGGTCCGTACCATCGCTTTGCACCAGCCGGTGCCCGTCCGAACACAGGCCCCAGCCTTCGCCACTGAACGACACTTCGCGGACGACGGTCAACGTGGCCTTGTCCCATTCGATTGCAACGCCGTTGCGATAGGTCAATTGCCAGATCCGATCGTGGACAACCGCAGCGCCCTCGCCGAAGTAGTCGGGTGGCAGCGGAACCGCACGGCGCACAGCGCCTGTCGCTGGGTCGAGCTCACGCAGCTGGGACTGCCCAACCAGGCCAGTGCTCTCGTAGAGGTTCGCTCCGTCGATTTCGAGGCCCTGTGTGAAAGCGGATGGGTCGTGCCAAATCTCGGCCAACACGGTGGGACGTAGCTTGGTATCGGCCCGTATCGCACCCCGATGGATTTGTGCAGCATCCATGCGGTGTCCTTAACGAAGCTGTTGACGTAGGCGAAGGGCGGGGTTACGCGGGGGCATCGTTATCGCGAGCAGCGGCCGGGCGCTGTTCCGCACCGTCTGTCACCTGATCACTTCCCCTGATCGACCGATTGGGTCGAGGCGTGGGCGATTGCCTGGGTCCGCAGACAATATTCGAGCATGATCTCGCTAACGAACTCGCGCGCCGATTGGTAGCCAAGCGCCTCGGCGTGCGAGTCGAGCGAACCTTCGATTGTCTCGAACCGATCCTGGTACCAGTCAAGCAACTCGCTCAACGTCACCCCGAGGTCTTCTAGGGCCAGGCTGTTTACGGCTCGTTCCTGGCGAAGGCGTTGCTTTGCCGAGGCACGCTCGAGCGCTGTCGCGAACTCGCCTCGTCGCTTGAGTTCAAGTGCAATGAGACCGGCGAGGTCGCCGGTGCGCCGTGCCAGGAGTGCGTCTAGTGCGAGTTCGGCCCGGGCCAGCACTTCGATTTCCCTGTCGGTGAGCTGTTGGTCACGATAGAAGTTCACTGCCTGATCAGTCGTATGCAGCCCACGTCGCCGCCGAAACCGGTCGACGGCGACCTGTAGCTGCTCCGGTTCGGGCGCCGGCATGTTCTCTTGCTCCTGCATCAGCAGCAGATGCAGGAGTGCCACGTCACGATGCAGTTCGCGGGCGTCTGGTTGCAGGCGGGCATCGCGCACGAGGGCCGTGTAGTCGATGCGCCCGTCTCCGTCGCCTTGGCCACTTGCCGCCAGCGGTGCTGCGGGATGGATCTCGCTGAGCAACCTGCGCCAAAAGACCGTCGGCTCGAGGTCAAATGTGATCGCTGGTGACGCATTGGCGTGTATGGCGTCGGACTCGCGCCACCGCCGGACCGAATTCAGCGCTTCGAGCGCATCGTCGCGTTTGGCGTCGGGTGCCTCGGCGGCCACGAATGCCGTCAAGCCGCTGATCTGCTGCTCGCTCATACCGAGATTGCGCGCAATCGCGAACGCGGCCTGCCAAGAGCGCTCGGGGTAGAAGGTCGTACGGAGCCGCTCCACGATTCCGGCGGCTTGGTCGCGTGCTAATAGGTTGCGCTCGCATGCTTGCTCAAGCCCCAGCCGGATATTGGCCAGCGCCACCGAAGCAGCCCGAAACCCACTCTCGGCCGGACCGTGGGTCACTGCTACCTCATCGTCGCACTCCCAGTCACCGCTCTGGAATCGCCGGAAGATCGTACCGATGCCTTCCATCCCGTAGGTCCACAACTCGGCTGCACGCAGCGCTCCCATGCTGGCCGCACCGACCACGCGCACGCCGCTGGTCAGCGCGAACAGGATCTCTTTGTGCACGACCGATGGCACTGTGTTAAACAGCCCGTCGATCAGCACGATCACGGCAGGTCGGCGGTCGAGCACCGCCCGGGCGATGTCGCCTCGTCGGGCCGGTCCCAAAAACTCAGCGCCCGGCAATGCCAGTTGCGCCTCTGCCAGCGTCAGGGTCGGCCCGATGAACACGACGACATCGCTCACATCGAGCTCCGTGCGGCCGCTCTTGCTCGCTGACCAGGAACGTAGTGAGCATCGTCGGGATATGCCTCGAGACCTGCAGCGACAACCTTTACTACGGGAATGCCGATGTCGGGACGCGTTAAATCGACAACTGCAACACTGTCGATACCGATCTGGGCGAGCGCTGCCCCAAGCGAGGCGACGTCGTCCTCGAACGTCTCTGTGCTCAGATCAACTGCGCTGAAGGGCCGGCCCGCGGGTGCCTGGGCAAGTTCAGCAGCTGCCAGTACATCGTCGAGGTTCGCGTGAGTCTCGTAGTGGTACATGTCATCACGAGATCCGGAGATACTCGTCAATCGGGACTGCACCGCCTCAGTCAGCGCACGCAACAGCGCGACGGCGGCGTCGAGGTGGCAACCCACACCCCCGCATGCGCCGAGATGCGCCCAGCGCGGCGTGGTGGGGGGATCGACCAGCTGGCAGTAGAAAGCCGGTATGCCTGTGTCCGCGGTAAGCTCCCATACGGCAACCAATACTCCGGCTGCCGACAGCTGCGAGAGTAGACCCTGCACGGCGTCATCCCGCACCGTCGTCAAGTCAATCCGTGTGCCGGATTGACCGCTCCCGCCGCGCGCAAGCCACAACGCATACGCATCCCGCTCGATCAACTCGCATAGACCGTGGACGATCGCCTCTAGCCGATGGTTTCCCGATGCGAGCCCATTTGTGCTTCCGATGAAAGTGTCACCCGCTCGATTTGGTTCCACGAAGTTTGTTGAGACATATTCGAACGGAACCCAGGTAGGCTCACCAGTCATGAGGTCAGCAGCCTCGGTCCACAGCTGCGGGTAGTTCAGGTGCAAGGCAGCACCCCTGCGCAACGGCAAGCGCATCACGTCGATCGTCCGCGCACGCCTGCGCAACGAGGCATAGGAGTCATACAACAGCGGCGCATCGACCCGTTCGCAATGCCATCCCTCAACGGCTTCCATCAGAGCCGATGCCGCGGCAGCTTCCCGCGTTACGCCCTTGCCCTGCGCGACGGAGATGGCACGTGAATTAGGACGGACCGCCATGAAAACCGGCAACCCTATGCAGTCCAGGCCGGTGACGTCGGCAATCCGGGTAATCCCGAAACCGGCCATCAGCGGCCTGACTGCGGCTACCGTCTCAACTGGGGAGCACGTCCGATGAGTTCCGAGCCGGTATCCCTTCAGGGCCGACCCGAACATCCTTGGAGCCCCCACCGTGATGCTCACGTTTCGCGCGACGAGTGCTACCCCGGGCGTCCAACTGTCTCAGGGAAATTCGATGACTTGCTGGATTGTTGACGACGGCCCCATGGGCTGACTTTGCGGCGTAACGAGCAACGTCGCGGCGGTTTCGCCAAAATCCTGTCGCTTCAGCTCACGTGATGTGTCAAGCGCAACGTCCATGACCTCTCTCCGTTCTGTGACGACCGAGTGAGATGCCTTGTGCACCGCACCCGGTGATACACAATGTATCAGCCAGTGATACATTGTGTATCCGCTCGGTAGGTTAACGGTAGATGAACATCGGCACACCGAGTACCTACCAGCGGAGTCACGCCGGTAGACGCCAACAGCATCCCTCGCTAGCGGCCGCCAGATCGCGCGCAGTCTGGGCTGAGCAATACCTCCAGTGCCAGCCCCGCAGATCCGCAAACCTAGTTTTGAACCCGATCCCGCTGCGGCGGGCGACACGCTGTCACGCAGGTGCGGCGAACGATCCGACGGGCGCTGATACGGTTCGTATCGACTTAGCGAGGGCTGGCAAGTTCGAGCGCATCGGTTAATTCGGAGAGTTCGCAGGACGATGGCCGTCAACTCGATCCCAGCCGAATACGCCGCGGGGGCAGAATTTTTCGGAGCTGAGTTTGTATGGATGCGAATCGGTCGGATACATGTATCCCGGTCCGCATCCAGCTAGGGCGATGGCCCATCGTCGCATCAACCGGGGGGATTGAATGTCAACTACCGCGAACCATAGGCCGGCGTCCGCGTCAGCCACTTTGGTCGATGCACGCGCCGCGTTGGATGTCGCCGTGGGCTTGCTGCGGTCTCGCCAGGACCCGGCCGGCTGGTGGAAGGGGGCGTTGGACACCAATGTGACGATGGACGCCGAAGACCTGCTGTTGCGCGCGTTCCTTGGCATCCTGACGCCGGAGATCATCGAGCCCACCGCACGATGGATACGCTCACAGCAGCGCGCGGACGGCAGCTGGGCGACCTTTCCCGGTGGCCCAGGCGACCTGTCCACCACTGTCGAGGCTTGGGTGGCGTTGCGGTTGGCCGGGAATGAGCCGGACCAGCAACATATGTTGCGCGCGGCCGAGTTCGTTCGTACCCAGGGTGGGGTCGAAGAGAGCCGCGTGTTCACCCGAATATGGTTGTCGCTCTCTGGATTATGGTCCTGGGACGACTGCCCGGAGTTGCCGCCGGAGATCATCTTCTTGCCTTCTTGGGCGCCCCTGAACATTTATGATTGGGGCGGCTGGGCGCGTCAGACGATTGTGCCGATGACAATCGTCAGCACCTTAAAGCCGGTGCGGCCCTTGCCGTTTGGGATCGACGAACTACGATCCGGGGGGCGGAGCCGCCGGCTCGGCAGGCCGTGGACCACCGCAGGCCTCTTCCAGCGGATCGACAGACTGCTGCGCTGGTACGCAAAGCATTCGTTCTGGCCGCTGCGCCGGTTGGCGATGAGGCAGGCACTTGAATGGATTCTGGCGCGCCAGGAAGCCGACGGCGGGTGGGGCGGGCTGCAGCCGCCGTCGGTGTACTCGATGCTGGCTTTGCATCTTTCGGACTATCCGCTAGATCATCCCGCGATGCGCGCCGCCCTCGCCGGACTCGACGGCTTCCTGATCCATGAAGACACAGCAGACGGCCCCACCCGCCGGCTTGAGGGGTGCCAGTCACCGGTGTGGGACACCGCGCTATCGGTGGCAGCGTTGCTGGACGCTGGCGTGGCGCCAGACGATCCGTCCGTGCTGCGCGCCGCGGATTGGCTGCTCGGCAAGCAGATCACCAGGGCCGGGGATTGGCAGGTGCGCCGACCCGACTTGCGCCCTGGCGGTTGGGCATTCGAGTTCGCGAATGACAACTACCCCGACACCGATGACACCGCCGAGGTAATCCTGTGCCTGGACCGTGTTGCCCATCCGGACGTAGAACGAGTTGTCGCCGCCGTTGACCGGGCGGTGGCGTGGACCGCGGGCATGCAATCGCGTGACGGCGGCTGGGGTGCCTTCGACGCCGAAAACACCCGCACGCTGGTGACAAAGTTGCCGTTTTGCGACTTCGGTGCTGTCACCGACCCGCCATCCGCTGACGTCACCGCCCATGTTGTCGAGATGCTCGCAATACTGGGCGCCCACACCGAACGGCGCGAGCGGGGCGTGCAGTGGCTGCTTGATCGCCAGGAGTCGGACGGGTCCTGGTTCGGCCGCTGGGGCAGCAATTACATCTATGGGACAGCAGCAGTGGTGCCGGCGTTGATCGCGGCCGGGGTCGAGGCTAATGCGGCGCCCGTCCGTTCCGCGATCGACTGGTTGAAGCGGCACCAAAACGACGACGGTGGCTGGGGCGAGGATCCGCGCTCCTATGTCGACGGTGCCTGGGCGGGGCGGGGGACATCGACCGCGTCACAGACGGCGTGGGCGCTGCTTGCACTCTTGGCGGCCGGGGATGACGGTGACGCTGTGCAGCAAGGCATCGCGTGGCTCGTTGCCACCCAACGACCAGATGGGGGATGGGACGAGGAGCAATTCACCGGCACCGGCTTTCCCGGCGACCTCTACATGAAGTACGAGATGTACCCGTTAGTGTTTCCAATCTGGGCGCTCGGCCGATATCTGCGGGCGCGCACCTGAGTCCGGCCGTTGTTCAAATGCCGGCGCGGCGAGAGCATGCCGGGCAGTAAGGGTCCGCCACGTCCGATGCCGGCGAAGTCGCGACAGCCCATGGTGATTTGCCGCCGCATGTCAGGGCTGCACTAGTGACGGCGCCGGGAAAGTGAACACATCCTGTGTTCGACGTGTTTGTTCTGTGCTATTTGGGTGGTCCGGAAGGTAAGATCGCAACGTCAGAGGCGGACCGGGATCGAGGAGGACACCATCGCGGCGGAAACTGCGGCCGTCGAGGTGCATGCCAACGCCGAGGCGCTTTCGCTGCTCAACCAGGGGTACGAAACAGAGGCGGTAGCGTCGCGTACCGGTCTTAGCCTCGCGGCCGTCGACGCGCTGCGGGATCACGTGCAAAAAGCTGACGTCAGCCTGCTGGTCAAGCGGGTCCACGAAAGACTGCGCGACCTGGGGTTAAGCCAGCTGGCTGCCTCAAAGATGGGCAAGTTATCGCGCTCGACCCTGGCGACGTTGGGCAAGGACGGCAAAATCCCAAGTGAGACCACCTTGGCGAAGCTTGACGATCTGCTGAGCTGGGAGAGCGGGTCTGCCCGGTCTGCCCTGCGTGGCGGCGAGCCGATTCCCCGAGAGGTTGCAGACAAGCCCGTCGTGCCGGATGTCGACTACGTGAGCCCCGGCGGCTACGCGAACCTGGCGCACGAGATCGAGGTTCGACTCCGTGAACTCAACATGAGCAAGACCAAATTCGCCGCGATTGGGGGGCCCGGGCGGTCCACCTTGGCGACCTTGGGCAAACGCGGCTATCAGCCGGCCCCGGACACGCTTGAACGGATCGACAGGTTCCTGTTGTGGGAGCCGGGCTCGGCTCTCGCCGTGCTCAAAGGTGGACTGCCGATCCGTCGAGGTCCTACCCCGACGCCGCACCCGAGCCTTGTGCCGCTCAACGCGGTGTTGGATCGGTTACGCAGGATGTCGGCGCGACTCGCCCGCTACGAACAAGGCATCCAGCAGATGCAGCAAGAAGTAGGCGAGGCGATCAACCACGTCACGTTGGCTATCAGCGATCTCGGTGATCCTCGCCGGCGCGAGGTGGTCGACCCTGCTGCCGAGGCCGACCGAAGCGAGACCAACGGCGCCGCCGCGCACTAAGCCCGCGCTACGCGCAAGTTAAGAACGATTTTCAAACGGCCAAAATGTCCGCGCGGTGTGAAGCCGCGCCTGCACATTGATGGGCCGCGCTCTTCACAATGCCGCGCTGTGATACATGCTGTATCGTCGGAGTATCTAGCCCGCAGCGCGGCGGCTGGGTCGGCGCTTCCGGTGTCTCAGCGCCGCGTTCTGGGCGCTCGGCGCGGCGTCCGCCCTACTTAACGGCGGTTGCGTAAAGCCGAGCGGTATTACACACTAGACATAATTGGTGAACACTTAACGCGAACCACCCCACGTGTGTTCGTCGCGAACGGAGAGGATCTGCACCGATGGCGTCCAGTGACATATCGATGAATCCCGACGAGACCGTCGCGACCGCCAATGCATGGCGTCAATACGGCGACCAGATTGAGCAGCATGGCGCGGTCGACCCCGCCGTGGTCACACAGCTCAACTCGTTGGGGGACATCTACGCTGACTACCGGGAAGCGAAGTTGCGGGAATTGGCCGAGCGCGCCAGCGCGCATCAGCGCGTCGCCAATCACGCGCGGCTGCATGCCGCCAGGCTGGAAGCGACGCGTCAGGCGTTCACCGAGCAGGACGCGACCGGGGCCGCGTCGTTGAACAGCGTCGTGGACTAGCGGGCACTGATGGCGATCACGGTCGACCCCGACAGCCTGGCCGCCGACGGCGCGGTGTTGGCCGATCGGAAGGCGGCCGAATCACCGCTCGGGTGTGAGCCTGCCAGCGTTCACAGTGTGTCGGTCGCCGTGGCCGCACGGTTCTCGGCGCACTCGGCCTCGTTGGCTGCCTCGATCGACCACGGCCACCAGGTGCGCGCCGAGGGCGGGCTAGCGACGATGCACACCGCCGCGAGTCTTCGCGCCGCCGACGAGGCGGGTGCCGCTGTCATTGCCGGCAAATCGTCGACGTCCGCGTCCGCGTCGGCGCCGGTGGCTTCGACGGGCGTGCCAGCCCCCGTGCCGTCCGAAATCCCGCCGATGCCTGGGCTGGCGGCGATCCCAGGCGAAGCGCACGCCATCGCCTTGCACACCGGCCCCGGTCCGGCAAGCCTGCGGGAGCTCGCCGGCCATTGGCACTCGCGGGCCACACTGCTCGACAAAATCGCCGCGGAGACGGCGCAAACGTCAGCGTCGATCGACGCGCATTGGTCGGATGGCACTCAACGAGCAGGAGCGAATACCGCCGCGCACGGCGCGTGGTGGTCGGACATGGCGGGGCACGCCCGCACCTTGGCTTCGGCAGCCAACGACGCTGCCGATCACCATGATCGGGCGGTGGCCGAGACACCCACTCCGCAAGAATTCACCGACGCGCATAACCAATTGGCCGCGGCCCAGGCGGCCAACGTGGCCAGCCACGGTATGCGGAGCGGCCAGGTCGGCGCCGCCGCGGCCCGGCTAGCGCAGATGCAGTCCCAGGCGACCGAGGCCGCCGCCGCCTATCACGCCGCATCGACAGCAACGACGGCCTCGATTGCGGGCACAACGGCGCCCGCGCCGGCGATTGCCACCGCCGGCGCTGCGGCATCGTATGCCCACAGTGACGACGATGGCGCGGGCAAGAAGGGTAGCGGTCGGGCCAAGGGCAGCGGCGGCCTCGGTTCGCCGCGACCGGCTGAATCTACCTCGGATCCCGCTGTGGCGGAGGGCAATACGAACACCGGCCTCCCGCTCGGCGTCGGTGGCGGCTCGCTGGGTCCGATGGCGCAGAGCATGCTGCCTGCGGCCGCAATGCTGCCGTCGATGGCGATGGCGCCGATGTCGGCACTCTCGGGGCTCGCCGGCTTATCGCAGCAGCCCACCGCGCCCACCATGACAGCCGCGTTTGCCGGCCAGCCCAATGATGACTCAGACCCTGCTCTGCCAGCTGATCTGGGCGATACATCGCCCGCGGCTAGTGGTGCTGGTGGCGCCGAGGCGGTAGCTGGGGGTCCGCTGGCTCCGCCGGTGTCGGGGCCGGCGTCATCGCCCCCGGCCGTCGCCGGCCTGGCATCCAGCGTTGGAACTACGGCGGAGGGTGCCGCGACCGTTCCGGCGGGTGCTGCGGGCGGCGGCGCGATGTCGACCTACCCACCGATGATGGGCGCTCCGGGCGCCGGTGATGGTGGTGCTGCCCGCGACATGCGTCTGTACCCGGATCGCCGCATGGTATGGCGGCCGCTGCCGAACACCGAGGCCGTCTTCGGCGAATTACCGCGGGAGCGACGGTCGCGGGCCAAGCGCGCAGCGGCGGAGGAGGGCACCAATGAGGGGTAAAGCCAAGGTGGCCTACGACTGCATCGAAGAGATGCTGCAGGCCGTCTTCGATTGGCAGGACAAGGTCGATGCGCTGGTAACGACCGGCGACGATGACGACGAGATCATCGCCACCCATGACTCGCGCGGCCGCTTGATCGAACTCTGGGTGCGGCCGGGGATGCAGGAGGAGCTGACGACGGCCGAGCTCGAGGACCGCATCAACGACGCGATCGCGGATAACGCTGGCCGCGCGCAGACGGAAATGAAGAAGATCAGCGACTCGTTCCTAATCCAATTTAGTTCTATCCCAAAGCAATTCGCGCAACATCCGGTAGGCGCCCAACTTGCCGACGCGTACAAGGCCACCATGCGGCCGAACCGTGTGGAGCAGGGGAATTGGGAAAGGGCTGTGAGGTGAACACGCCGGCAAACGCAAACGCTGCGCATAGCGGCGGCACGCGGACAGTGGAGGCGCACACCGAGACCTTGCCCCAGGTAGCCGCGCAATGGCGGGCGTTACTACCGTCCGTCCCGGCTCCGCCTTACATCTCGGGATACCCCGACCCCGCCTCGGCAGCCGTGGCGGCGGCGATGGTCGACTGGCCGGCGATTCAGGCCGCCAGGAACGCCGATCGAAAGGCGGCAGCGGATGCATTTGTCGCCGCGGTTGACAAGACGGCGGTGGCCTTTGCCGCCACCGATCGCGGCGCCGCCGCCGCGGTATCCGGTTCGGCCGGCCCCATGCCGCTGTGAGCGCACCTATATTGTCAACGGGTGGAAGCGCTTTCGCAGCTGCGATATGCGCGAACCGATGGCCTGAACTTGAACCGCCGATGCTAGACAGCATCGCGGATTTGCATCGCGGCTGGGCCGGCCAGTTGGCCAGCGCTGCGGACGCGTCAGACGCGACGTATCAGCCAATGTTCAGTGAGCTGCTAGTGGGCCAAGCGGGTGAGGCACAGCTGAGATCGCTTAGCGCAAACGTCAACGGTTGGCTCAACGATGCCACGGCCCATCACAGCGCCGCCACCGCGGTCAGCGATGCCGCCGACTATCTTCGGGGCCTGCAAACCGAGCTCGCGGATATCGTCGCCGCGAGTGAGCCCGCCTACGACGCGGCCGTCAGCGCAAATGATGCCGCCGCAGCGAATGCGATCCTAGCCCAGGCCGAAAACGAGGCCGATGCTGCGGTCACTCACGCCGTCGGTCGCATTCGGTCGGCACTGGACGGCAGGTTCGGGAATGCGCCCGCCGCCACGCACAATGCCGCCGTCCTGTCGGGCAAACCGACTCCGGGCATCATTCTCACCAGCTGCGAAACCGGCGGACCATCGGCCGGCTCTGGCGTCCCCGGCGACGGCATCCCGTCGCGGAGCGCCGCCGGCCTGCCCTCGGACGGCACCCAAAATGGTTCGGGGACAAGTGAATTGGCCTCATACCTCAATGCCGCAGGGGCGAATCCTGGTTCCACTCAGGCGAACTCCTACGGGATCAATCCTTCCGCGACGTCGACCGGCAGCTTGGCCCAGACGACACCGGTGACAAAGTCTTCGGCGACGACTGGTGTTGCGCCCACTTCGGACCCCGGCGGCGGCTCAACGCCGGCATCGAGTGTTCCAGCCGACGACGGTGTGGCGAGCGCCCCCGACGACCCATCATTGCCGCTGTCTGGCCACACGGTCGGTTCCGGGGTCGCGTCGACTGCGCCGCCAACAAGCCCAGCGTCGGCGTCAAGCCGCACCGCTGGATCAGATTCGGGACAGGGCTCGGCGACCGCGCCAACGACGCCGGCATATGGCGGTCCGCCAGCAGCGGTCGACGCGTCGCCAATGCTTCGCCCGCAACTGCTAATGGGTCAGGCGTGCCAGGCCGCCGCTACATTTCTGTACGCTCCCGGAGCGGCCAATGGTGCGGCGTCGGGCGTGATGTCGCCGCCTATCGACGCAGTTTCAGGCCCTTACGGCAGCGGTGCGGTTTCCGCCGGTTCGGCTAACGAATTGATGACGTTGACCCCGTCGGGCCCGCTGGCACCGTATAGCCCACCTGAAGCGGGGTTGTCGCCGTCGGCTCCGCCGGCCGCGGCCGCCCCCTCGGCGTCGCCGCCGGGTGTGGCCGCGGGTGGCGCGGGCCCGCCCATCGCCGGCGGTATCGGAGCGGGCAGATCGTCGGGTGCGGCGAAGGCGAAGCGGATGAACCCCGACATGGCGTCGGCCCAGCGGGTGCTGGCCGGGTTGGCGAAGGCATGCCCCACCCGGCCGATCTTTTGGGCGGTGTCGGTGCTGCGGACGCCGATGGGTCCACAGACGGTGATTGCCGGCAGCGTGGGCGGTGGGGGCTATCTTCCGCCCGAGGTGTCGGTGCCTTCGACGGTGCGGCTTGCGGTGCTGGACCCGGAGCTGCCGTCCGGCTGGGCCGCGGCGTGGATGGGCTGGCAATCCCCGCTGGCCATTCTGGTCGACCATTATGAGCGCGTCAGGAAAACTATTGCAGGCGTGGAAGTGTCGGCAATGACGACTTCGGAGCTAGCGCCGAGAAGGCCCGAGTGCGGCTGCGATTTCTCGGCGGTAAGTCACGAGCAACTGATGGTGTCAACGGAGCCGCCGCTGGCGGGCGCACACCGGTTGACCGCCACCGATCCGGCCTTGGCGGCTCGGCTGACGGTTTTGGACCGGGGCGGTGATATCACCAATTTTGTTGCGGCGCAACTTACTCGCGCGGTGTGGACCGCGGCGGCGCAACCTGACGACACCGGCTTGCCGGTCGCGATCCAACAGGACGCCGACATCCTTGCCTTGGTAGCCGAGGGTGCGGCGCAAAGTGAACACTGGGACGATTACCACCGCGGCGTGGAGCGCTACGCGGACGGGGCGGTCATGATGCCCGAGATCCACTCCCCGCGTGACGCGGACGATTCCCCGGCCTCGGCGACAGCCCGAATGTGGTATCGCCACTATTTCGCGCGTGGGCGGATCGCGGAGCTGGTGTCATGCTGGTCGAAGCAACCGGTGAGCCTCCTCGACATCGCCTACTGTGGCGTGGCTGCCGGTTTTGGCGCGGTGATCAGTGCTGTTGCAACCGATCTCGAACAAGGGCTGGCTTGCTCGGCTAGTCCGGCGGGCGGCGTGCGATGAGGGTGCCGGCAAGTGTAAAGGCCGTGCGGGGCCGGGGGCAGTTGTCGAACATCACTGTTCACGTCGACTGCATGTTGTGTAATATGTATTCTATTGTACAGTCGATCGGCTGAAGAGGACTCCTAGTGACCAGTGCGAACGGTGTGGACATTACGCATATCGCGGTCGCCGCGACCGCGGTATCCCGGCAGCGCACGGTCATGGTCGAGGTCAGCACGGACGGCTACGTCGTCGGCGTGCGCCTGCTCAGTGAGGCTGTGCGCCAGTGGGATTCGCAGACGCTCGAAGACCGGGTGAAGTCGGTGGCGGCAGTGGCGCACGATCGCTATCTGACCAGTCTCGACGCTCACGACGGTAGGTATCCGACGACGGAGTCGGTCGCCGCGGCCGAGCTTGAACTCGACTTCTAGGAGGTGCGCAGGTGGGGCTCTTGAGTGTTCTCGAAGACATCGCTGGGGGCGCCCTCATTCTCGTCGGTGGGGCCATGTCGTTCTCCGGAGCCCCAATGGTCGGAGTCCCACTTGCCCTCGGGGGGCTTGGTTTCCTCCACAAGGGGCTGTCTTCCGGTTCCACCACGGCTCCGCAACAAAGCCCGGCGCAGAATCCGACACAAAGCTCGCGACCGTCGTTGCCGCAGTCCTTGTCCGGCGACTCCGGTCTAGCTGCCGATGCGGCCCAGGCCGACTCGCAGCGGTTGTCGGTTATGGCCTCGGTGCTCGACGAGCTGAAGCAAAACCAGGTATCGGTAACGACCGTGCAGGCCGAAGCGGCGGCGGCCCAGCAGGAGATCACGGATCTCGCCAAGGAAATCGATGACGAGATCACTGCACTTGGTGCGCAACCTCCCCCGACGCCAGCCCAAACGCAGGCGATACAAACGGTGCTGAACGCCAACCTCACCCAACTGCAGAACATCTACAGCCAGCAGAACGCGATCGCGACCGGGCTAGCCCAAGCGGCAAACCAAGCGGCGAGCCAGTACGCCGGCGTTAATCCGAACAACTCGGACAATCCGACTAGCTCGAGTGATCCAAGCAGCCCCACAAGCCCGATTGATCCCGCCAACTCGAGCGATCCGAGCAATCCCACAAGCCCGATTGATCCCGCCAACTCAATCAATCCGTACCTGACATATACCGGCACCTCGCCGTACTCATTGGCCTCCAACATGTCGCCGTATTCCTCGGCGTCGGGGATGACTTCGCCGGACTCGAGCGCGGAAATGATGTCGTCGATGCTGCCCGAAATGATGATGCCGGCGATGATGATTCCGTCGATGGTATCGGGGCTGGGAGGTATGGGTGCGCGGCAGCCGGCCCCGCAAGAGGCCCAACTCGCCAGTGACGACAAACCGATGGACGGCAATCCAAAGGCGCATGACGTCAACGCATCCAACGTCGGCGACAGTGGCACCAGCGAGCAGAAGCGGCCCGGTGGGGATGCGGCCACGCAGCCGGCGTCAGCGCAGTCCGTAGGCAATTCGGCGGCAGTCCCGGCGGGACCCAACACCGATGTGAAGCTGCCGGACGGGACGACCGTGCACGCGCCGAACGTGCAGGCCGCCACAGCGGTTCGGGCATCGCTTAATGGTGTTAGTGCATCTGATGCCTATCAGCAGGCGGGTGTCTCCTTGCCGCCGCCGGGCACACCGGTCCTCAATCCGGTCGCGCCGGGGGATTTGCAGGCCGGCGACGTCGGCGTGTGGAAGGACCATCAGGTGATCGCGCTCGGTAGCGACAAGGTGCTGGTGTCTGGGCAAGTGCAGCCGGAGTCCAGCATCGGTTCCAGCCCGGATTTCCTGGGTTGGATGCGTCCCACGCAGCAGGCGACGGCCCAACCCGCGCCGCCTGCGTCCACTGCGGCACCGACCGCGCCCGCGCCCGCGCCAGCCGCTCCCGTGCCCGTACCCGCACCGCAGTAGCGAACGAGATTTCGGTGACCATCTATGATCCGGCCCGATATCAATCTCGGCGCCGGCCGGTTCTTCCCAATTCGTCTGGGCAGCAGGTGTATTAGATGTCGCTGGAAGTCTTCGTGCGGGCATCGGGTGCGGCGATGGGCGTTGCCAGGGATTCGTTCGGTGCCAACGGTGGCGGTGGCGCCGCCCCGCTGTCGACATCGCGCCTGTCGACGAGACTGATGGCCACGGTCTCCAATACCGGGCAGGCGGCTTCGGCCTTCAACAACGAATCCACGGTGGTCGATGTGCACATCGCGGAGCTGGGTGAGCAGGACGTGGCGGCCAGCAAGGACCTGATCGGCGCCATGGACGCAGCTAGGGCGGGACGCGACCAAATGGACGCGGTGATCGCGGCGGCAGTGGGCGACATAACCCGTTTGGCGTCCGCGACGACCACCCTGGCCGGTCAGCAGGCGTTGGTCAACGCGTTGGCACGTCGACTCGAACAAACCTGGCAAACAATGACGAACGGTAATGCCGACGCGTCGACACGGGCAGCAGCCTCGGCGCAACTCGCCGCCGCCTACAGCGGAGTGGGTAATAACCTCGCAGCGGGCATCGCGCCTACGGAACCGATGGGCACGATGGCTCCGATGGCTTCCGCGTTGCCGATGCAGAACGCGTCGATGTTGGCGTCGGCAACAATGGCCGCAAATCAAGCCGCGATGTCCGCCGCGACGCAGCTGTCCAACATGCAGCAGTCCGCCTCGGGCGGTGGCGGTCAAGCCGCGAAACTCACCAGTGCCACCCCGGGTCAGGTGTCGAGCGCGGCGGCAATACCGGTGAGCTCGGTGCAGTACAACCGCAGCGGGTTCGCCAAGGGGCAATCAGCCTACGTCAGCTACATCAACCAAACTCTCGACAAAATGGGGATTACCGACAAGACCGCGCGTAGTAACTGGATGAGCGGGCTGCTGGTGGGTCTGTCGCGTGAATCAGGTTACAACCCGCTGTCGGTCAACGATTGGGATTCGAATGCCCATGGTCCGAAGGTGGCTGACGGCTATCCATCAGGGTGTTCACGCGGTGGATTGCAAACCATCCCAACGACTTTCGCTGCACATCATCAACCCGGCACCAGCACGAACATCTACGACCCGATCGCGAACACCGCGGCGGCGATGAACTACCTAATGAGTAGGTATCACGTGGCAAGGGACGGCTCGAACCTGGCTGCGGTGGGCCAATTTAACCCACACCATGCCCCGGGGGGCTACTGATGTCTCTGGAGGGGTTCGTGCGCGCAACCGGCGCGGCGATGGGAGCGGCCCGGGACTCGTTCGGCGGGGGTGATGCGGGTAGGGCCGCGCCTCCGGCCGGCGCGCCGGTGACACCGCGCGGTCCGGGCCTGGGTACCGGGCGGGCCATTGAAGCCTTCGACACCGAATCGGATCGGCTGAACGGTCACGCGGCGGCCCTAGCCGAGCAGGACGGCAGCGCTCATGCCCAGCTTGCCAACGCTGTCGCCGCGGCCGCGTCCGGGCGAGCGCGGATGAATGGCATCATCACCGGGGCCTCGGGCGACGTTAGTACGCTCGCTCCGGCGACCTTCACTCGGCCCGGCCAGCGGGCGTTGGTATCGGCGCTGACGCAGCGGCTGCAGGATACCCAGCGGGCGCTGCAGGATGGTCACGCCGATGCCGCCACCCACGCGGCGGCGGCGCAGGCCGCTGCCGCCGATTACCGTGGCGTGGCGCAATATTCACCGTCCGGGACTCCCTCGGCATGGCCGCTGCAGGGGACATCGATGGGGGCAATGCCGCTCGGCGGCCTGGGCAACCTGGGTGGTCCGATGGGTTCGATACCAGCCGAGCCCAGCGGCGGCTCGGAGGCTCGACGACGAGCCACAAGCGGCGCCGTCGACGGCAGTCCGATCGACACCGTGGTGTCGCGTGCGTTGTCCCAGCATGGGATGCCCTATTCGTGGGGTGGCGGCGGCAAGACCGGTCCGGGGCGTGGCGATGATGGCAAGGTCGGCTTCGATTGCTCGTCGCTGATGCAGTACGCGTTCGCCGGTGCCGGGGTCGATTTGCCGCGAACAACATACGAGCAGATCGGGCTGGGCCGACACGTGTCGCCGGCGAACGTCAAGGCGGGCGACTTGATTTTCTCGAATTTCGACAGCCGCGGGCCAGGTCATGTGCAGTTGGCCATCTCACCCAGTCACGTGGTGGAGGCCCCAGACCGCAACGGCTTCGTTCAGGTCAGCGCGATGCCGAAGGGCCACATCGTGGTCAGACGAGTTTTGATCTAGGGGATCGAGAACGCAATGCCGATGAACTACGCCTCATGGGAGCAGGTGTCGGGGTGGCGATTCCTGTTTCATCGGTTGTCGGTAGCGGTTGGCCGGCGCACCGTGCGCCTCATTCACGACCCGTCGAAAAACTACTCAGCGGCGTTACTAGTGTCGGCCGTGATCGCTGTGCTGATCGTCGGATTGTGCTTGGTGACGGGGTTTTTCAATCGGACCGGCCAGATCGGCACGTCACGGGTGCTGGCGGACCGCGCCAGCGGCGGCCTGTATGTCGAGGTGGGCGGCGTGCTGCACCCTGCGCTGAATCTCGCCTCAGCCCGTCTGATCACCGGATCACCCGACAACCCAAAGATGGTGCCGTTGGCCGAGATCCGCAAGCGTCCTATCGGCCCGTTGGTCGGCATCATCGGCGCCCCCAATGATCTTGAGGTGCGCACTCCGACGTCAAGCGGTTGGGCACTGTGCGATCGACTCGGTTCGGCCGGATCGCAGGTCACCCCGAAGGTGAGCGTGGTTTCGGGTCAGCCGCAGCTTGGTGATTGGGCCAGTGAGCTGACGGCGCCGCGCGCGGCGCTGATGTCCTACGGGTCCAATGTGTACGTCGTGACCGACGGTCACCGCTCCCAGATTGACCTTGCCGATCGAGCGGTGACCCTCGCGCTGGGCCTGCCAGGTGGCGACCTGCATCCATCGGCAATGTCCCGCGCTCTGTACGAGGCGCTCACCCCGACCGCGCCGCTCCGGGTTCCCGCAGTACCCGCGCCCGGCGCACCGCTGTATTACGCCAATGCACAGCTCCCGTTGGTCTCGGGCAGCGTGATCCGGGCCGCGGACGCGTCGGGGGATCCGCAGTTCTTCGTGGCGCTGCCGGCGGGCGTGCAGATGGTATCGCAGACCGTGGCCACGATGATCCGCAATGCCGGCATCGCCGTTGGCGCCCAAGAGGTTTCGGTGCCGGGCCAGGTGCTAGCAGCGCTGCCGCAGGCCAAGGGCTTCGACGTGTCGACGTATCCGCCGGGGCGGCTGCAGTTGGTGGACAAGGCTTCTGAGCCCGTGACCTGTGTGACGTGGCGCAAGGGTGCCGGCGAGGCACAGGCTCAGGTATCGGTGGTCACGGGTCGGCGGCTGCCGATCCCGATGGGTGGCGAGGTGCGGCTGGTACGGCTGGTCAGCGCCGGCGCGCAGGTCGCCGACGACGTCTTCATTGGGAGCGATTCGGCCAACTTCGTCCAGGTCACCGGCATCGATCCCGCGTCACCGCGAAGTGAGAGCCAGTGGTTGATCTCCGACAACGGCGTGCGGTTCGGGGTGGTGACGGTCGGACATGGGGAGGACCAAACGTTGCGCGCGTTAGGGCTCGACCACAAGCCGGCGCCCGCCCCGTGGGCGGTGATCCATTGGCTTCCGGCCGGCCCGGCTTTGTCGCGAGGGGCGGCACTCACCGAACATGACACGCTGGCACCCGACCCGTCACCGGCCCCGTTGACCACCAAAGCGGGGGGAAGCTGATGACCCGCGAGGGCTTTATCCGCTCGGCGGTACCCGCGCCACCACAAGCCGAAGGCGAGATCCAGCTCCCCGACCCGGGAGAGTTGCAGCGGCCGATCCAGTCCAAGCCGCCGACGTGGGTGTGGATGGCGATTTTCGTTGTCGCCGTTGTCATTTTGATGGTGATGTTGTATCGCAGCGGCGCGCGGCAACTGTCCACCGGATCGTTCTTTATCTTCCCGGTGATGTTGATGTCGATGCTGATGATGATGCGCGGCCGCGGCGGCGCGGACAAAGATAGCAGGCCGGCGGCCATCAACCACCGCCGAGGTCAGTATCTGCGTAAGTTGGACGAGATCCGCGCCGACGTTCACAAGAAGGCGCGCGCGCAGGCCGTCGAGATCGCTTGGCACCATCCCGATCCAGCGAATGGGGCGTTGGTGCGGCTGGTCGGCACCCCGCGGATGTGGGAGCGTGATCCCAAGGCGCGCAACTTCGGTCATGTCCGGCTGGGGGTCGGGGTGACACAGCTCAAGGCGCGCCTGATTCCACCGGTGAAGGTGCCCCCGCCCGAGCACGCCGAGACGGTGAGCGCGATCGCCGCTCGGGATTTCCTGCTCACCCAGAATGTGGTGCACGACGTCAGTCGGCCGTTGCACCTGTTCGATCAGCCCGGCTGGTGTTTTTTCGCCGACGAGGCAGAGCGGCCCCGGCTTCAGGGAGTGCTGCGGGCGCTGGTGTGTCAGCTGTGCGTGTTTCACGGGCCCGACCATGTGCTTGTCCCGATCGTGACCGACGATCCTGTGGCGTGGGAGTGGGCAAAATGGTTGCCGCACACCGCTGATGACGAATTTATTGATGCGTCCGGGCCGGCTCGGCTGATCTTCGCCGATGTTGGGTCGTTCATGACCCGGTTTGAGACGGATCTGCGCGGGCGGCCCCGGTTCTCTCCGGGAATGCAAGGCGCGGGCGATCCGATCGGGGAGTCGCGGCGGCTGGTGATCGTGGTCGACTGTCCCGGTGCCAATTGCGCGCCGATCCTCGGACCCGGTGGTGGCCGCTGGGGAACATCGGTGTTGGAGGCAACCGGCGACCGGGATAGCGCACTGGCCACCGAGGACACCGCGTTCCTCGTCGATGAGCTCGGCAACCTCTTGAAGGCCCGCAAGAGTGTGCGCAAATGGTGAGGGTATCGCCTGCGGCGCGGGAGGGTTTCACGTTCGCGGTGACCCCCGATTTCCTGAGCGTCGGTGAGGCCGAGGTGCTGGCGCGTGCACTCGCGCGATGGGAGCCTTCGGACGACGCCGCCCAGCTATTGGCCGACCGAGCGGCCAATGCGCGCGCCGGCCAGGAGTTCCTGGACCTGTTCGGGATCGCCCATGCTCGGCTGTGGGATCCGCGCCAATTATGGGGACAGGTGACCGGTGCAGACCGACTGCGGGTGCCGCTGGGCAAGACACCGACCGGCAAAGTGGTGTGGCTGGATCTGAAGGAAGCCGCCGAGGGCGGGATGGGTCCGCACGGCATGTTGACCGGGCAGACCGGCAGCGGCAAGTCCGAACACCTCAAGGCGCTGGTGTTGGCCTTAGCGATGCTGCACCCGCCGGACCAGTTGCAGTTTCTGCTCGGCGATTTCAAAGGTGAGGCGGCATTCGCCGGGCTGGAACACCTGCCCCACGTACAAGGTGTGGTGTCAAACCTGAAGAAATCATCACACAAACTGGATCGGTTGGAAGCGGTGGTCCGCGGTGAGGTGATGCGGCGTGAGGAGCTGCTCAACGCCACCGGCTACAAGGATGTGCGCGACTACGAAGCGGCCCGCGCCACCACCAAACCGGGGCTGGAACCCTTGGGCGCGTTAGTAATTGTCGCCGACGAGTTCTCCGAACTGTTGGCGATCCGCCCCGAGATGTCCAAGGTGTTCGAGCATGTCGGGCTGGTGGGCCGCGCGTTGTGGATCCACATCCTCAACGCCAGCCAGCGGGTGGAGACCGGCAAGATGGCCGGGTTGCTTCCGCAGCAAACTTATTCGATCGGGATGAAGGTCAAGGATGCGGCCCAGTCCCGGGCAGCCATCGGGTCGCCACGCGCCTACGAGGACCTCAAGCGGGCCCCGCAGGGATCGGCGTTTCTGGTTGTCGACGATGAGCACACCCGGTATCGGTCGTTTTTCATCTCGGCGCCGTTCGTCGAACCCAAGCCGAGCACGGCTCGGCTCCATGTTGACGGTCATTTCATTGACGCACACCGATTCACCGCCAGCGTCACCCCGTTGCCCGCCGATGTGGCCGCGGAGCCCGACGTTCCGGCCCTGGTGGAGGATGACAGCGTCGTCGAGGAACCCGGCGTAGATGCGCCGACCGTGTTGTCGGTGCTCGCCGATCGGATCGCGCGGGCCGGCGGTCGGCGTGGTCATCGGCTGTGGCTGCCGCCATTGGATGACATTCCGGCGATACCGCTCGACGAGCTCGCCGGCCAGCATTGGGGCCGCGACTGGCGTGAGGTGACCGACGACGGCGGCCTGGTCGTTCCGTTCGCCCGCGAGGATGATCCGTTCCGGCACGCACAGGACGTGGTCACCCTGGACCTCTCGGGGGCGTCCGGCCATGTCGCGGTCGTCGGGGGAGGGCAGACGGGCAAGTCGACGACGCTGCGCACGCTGATGATGATGCTGGCGATCAGCCACAGCCCGCAGCGAGTGCAGTTCTACTGCATCGACCTAGGCGGCGGCCTGATGAACACCATGGCCGCGTTGCCGCACATGTCTGCCATCGCCGGCGCGGGCAACGATGAAAAAATGCGCCGGATCATTTCCGAGGTGGAACGGATCCGGCGGTTTCGCTTGCGCCACTGGGAGCAGGCGGGGCTGGACTTGGCGTCGTTTCGCGCTCGCAAATCGGCCTCGGCTCACGACTCGCGACTGCCCGGGGGTGACGTCCCCGATGATGGGCACGGCGATGTGTTCTTGGTGATCGACAACATCAGGGCGCTGCAGAACGACTTTGCTGAACTGCACGACCGAGTGACATCGTTGGTAGCCGACGCGGCTAACTACGGCATCCACGTGATGCTGTCGAATGATCAGTGGATATCGATCCGGCCCGGCATCCTGGCGAAAATCGGTTCGCGGGTCGAGATGCGCATGGCCGATCCGGTCGAGAGCACGATGGGCGATCGCGAAGCGGCTCGCAGGATTCCCGAGCAAGCCGGGCGTGCGCTGCGTCGCGGGGGCAAGCACATGTTGGTGGCGGTGCCGCAGGCTGACGGTGCCGAGTTCGCCGGCGGAGTTCCGCTGACCGCCGCGGCGGTGGAAGCCGCCTGGCGGCGCAGGGGTGCGGCACCCGCGCCGCCGCTGCAGACGCTTCCGGCCGAAATCGCCTACCACGACCTGCCGCCAGCAAAACCCGAAACCCTCAAACTGGGTATGGGGGAAGCGGAAATGTCAACGGCCGCTGTCGATTTGACGGTAAGCCCGCACTTTCTCGCGGTCGGCTCGTCCAAGTGTGGCCGCAGCACCGTGCTGAAAACCCTGTGCGCGGCGATCACCGATACCTTCACCCCCGAGCAGGCGCAGGTGGTGTTGTTCGACCCCAATTACCAGCTGGCCGACGCGGTCGATCCCGCCTATCTGAAGGTATATGCGCACACCATCAGCGAAGTCTCGGCGGCCTCAAGCGCGATCGCGCAGCGGCTCAGCGATCGCCGCCCGCCGGCCGGCACTTTACCGACGGATCTGGCTCGATGGCGCTATACCGGAGTCCGGTGGTTCATCGTCGTCGACGATCTCAACGTGCTCACCCCGCCAGGCACCAACCAGTCTGCGCTCTTTCCGTTGGTCGCTGGAATTGAATCGGGTCAGCAGCTCGCCGTCCACATCTTGGCCAGTCACCAGATCAACGGCTGGTACGCCACTGGTTCGCTGAACAGGGTGGTGCGGGCAATGAACAACGTCGGTGCCGGCGTGCTGATCATGGACGGCGACAAGGCCGACAAGATCGTTGACGACGTCCGTGCCGCCCCGCGGGTGCCGGGCCGCGGCGAGCTGGTGTATCGCAAGGGCCGTCAACTGGTGCAGGTCGCTTTGCCGCCGTCGGAAAGGGGACTTTGATCGTCGACCACGACAGCGAGGGAGAAACGAGCTACCGTGTCGTCAAGTAAACACTTCCCGTTTACGTCTAGTAAACAATGAGCTTTTACGCTCTTGGTTGTACAGGGCGCTACAACACCATTGGAGGGTAGTCAGATGACCTTCGTCTTCGCCGAGACCCAAGGCATGCATTTGGCGGCGGCCGGTACCGAGGACCTGGCGGCCGATACCGTCTATGTGAGACTGCAAGGCGATGCCGCGGGCGCGATAGTGGTGCCCCCCGGGATGGATCAAGTGTCCGCGACCAACGCGGCCGCGATCAGGACGTACATGAGCGGGGTCGCTAGTCAGCTCGCCGCCGGCGCCGGTTCGCAAGACGTCTACGGTGCGTCGATTTCCGACGCGGCGACGGCCTATGGCCTGACCGATGAGCTGAACGCGGCCGGGCTGGGTGGCTAGGGCCAAGCCGCATCGAGGATCGAGACGGGCTCAATGGTTCTTACGCCAGAAGCGATCTCGGCTCAGCTGTGGAGCGGTCCGGGCGCGGGCTCGTTCTACGCCTCGGCAGCCGCACTGACCGAGATGGCCGCAAAGCTCACCGACATCATGGACGGGCAGGAGGCGATCGCTGGCGTATTGACCACTGCGTGGGCGTCGCCCACCGGCGAGTCCGCGATCGCGGCCAACGCGCCGTACCAAGCCTGGGTGGCCCATGCCGCGGCTGAAATGGGCACGGCGGCAACGCAGATCAGCGCGGCTGCCGTGGCTTTCGACGCAGCGCAGGCGCTAACCCCGACTCCGGCGGAGTTTGCACAGAACGACCTGCAGTACGTGGTTTTGGTATCGACCAATATCCTGGGACAGAACTGGCCCGCAATCATTTACAACCGGATCGAGTACGCCGAGTATTGCATCCGGGCATGGACCGCGATGTCCTTCTACACCGCCGAGTCGGCGGGCACTGTGGGCGCGATCCAGCCCCTGACGCCGCCGCCTTTCTCGGCGACCCTCGCGCCGACGAACCCTTCCATCGCCGCGGGGCTGGCGGGCTCGCAATCCATCCGGGCGGCGCTGCCCGCTGGGGCCCCCATGCCGATGAGTCCGGCCGCGCCGGCGGTCAACGCGGCGCTCCAGCCGGCCGGTGCGCTCGCCTCGCTGCAGCCGGGCAACGTGCTTTCCCAGCCGACCAACGCGCTGTTGTCGGGCGGCAGCGAACTCGCTCAGGCGCCGAGTGCAATGACGTCCGGGCTTACCGGGTTGGGCTCGCAGACTGCCGGCGCCGGTGGAACGGGCGGGCCAGGAGCCGACGGCGCCAGCTGGATTGGCAGGGCGCCGGCGGCGGGAGGCACGGTGGCCGCGGCGCTGTCGGGTGGCGGCGCCGGGTTGAGCGGGATCGGCGCCGCGGTACCGGCCGGGATGCGCGGTCCAGTGTCATGGTCATCGACGGCCAACGCGGCAAGCCCCGCACCGAATCCGGATGCCGATCCGGTCGTGGTGTCGCGTGTCGCCGAGGCCCGCGCGGCCGCGGTGACACCGGCCACCACCGCTGGAATGGGAGCCCCTGGAGCAGCAATGCAACCACCCGCACAGCAGGCGTCGGAGCCTGCGCGGGAACGAGAGCGCGATGGCACGTTGGCGGCGGCCGTGCTTTACCGCCCGCCCACGGAACTGCCGGTGGTCACCGGCGTGGCTGGCGCACGGTTCGTGGCCGGAGAGGAGGAACGGTAATCACACCCGCAACCAGACTCAGTAACCGGACAACATCTGCAGAGATGCGCAAACATCGACGGCCTTCATGAAAGGACATTTCGACATGGCAGACACCACAGGCGCCAGCTCCATTTATGGCGCACTCGAAGGGATCGCCAGCAACGCGAGCGGATTGCAGGAGGTGTCGGACACGCAGGCCGCCATCATGCAACACCTGGGCTCGATATGTGACGGCCTGGCCCCGAACCTGCAGGGGATGGCCGGCACCGCCATGCAGCAGGCAGGTCAGCAGCTGCACGCCCACGGCATGCGGATGGCGTCGGCGTTCGCCGATCACTCCCACATGATGAACAACAATGCATCGCTGCTCAGTGGCCGCGACCAAGAGAACGCCCACATCTTGGGCCAGGTCGCCAACCTGACCTGACCTGCCCAGAAAATCAGGCAGGCACCGGAAGAAATCAGAAGGGACAGACAATGAGCAACGTAATTCACTGCAACACGCCGCTTGTCGCCGACGCAGCGGTCCAGATTCAGGCGGCCGCAGCACAAACCGAGCAGAACCACCAGCAGTCGTTGTCGATCGTCGCAAACAATGCCGAGAATTTCGGCGGCCGAGGCTCTCAGGGGTTTCAGCAGGCTATCGCGATGATCAACAGCCATTACGCCGCCCACAAGGAGGCCATCGCGGCGGCCAGCCGGGCACTGGGGATGGCCAATGACGGCTTTACCGAGACCGACGGGCAGATGGCGGCTCAGTACGCCTGAGCGGCGACCGATCACGACCCGGCTCCGGTGCAGTCGTCGAGGTGTGCACCGGGGACGGGTCGTTGACTCCCGAGGGAGGAAGTATTGGGCCCGCCCGAATTCGCTTTGCGCCGCCCGCTGGTCCGCCATGTACCCGCGGCAGTGTCGACGCTCGACACCACCAGCGAGGGGATGTGGTTGCTGCAGGCTTTGTGCGGTGTGGAGGCTTTGCCCGCGACGTTGATGTTGCGGCCCTACGCCGCGGCGAGTGGACCAATTGTCGGCCATCCCGGCATCGCGGTTTTGCGGGATGCCGGAGCGCTGCTCGATGACTACACGGTGCATCCCAGGATCGCCGAATGGATCGAGGTGCTGGGTGCGCCCGATGTCGAGGTGTACGGCGGCATCCGGCGCGGTTATGACGCGCCGGACTACCTGCGGCTCGCGGTGGCCCGACGAGGCGACCTGCACGTGGCGGCGTCGCGGTGCCACGACGACGTGACCGTCGAAGAACTCGGGCAGGTGGACTCCGTCCGCGACCTGGTGGGGCGGATCCTGCCGCTGTGCGGGCCGTCTGTGGAGCCGATCGGCTTCGAGCCGATTATGGTGCCGACGCAAGCCTTCGTCGCGGGCCTCGGGCAGGTGGTGCGCGGCGAACAGTCGCCGACGGTCGCACTGGGCGGGCTCGGGCTCTCCACACGGCAGCGCCGGGTGTTGATGGCCGCCGCTGACCAGCCGTTGACCGAGTTGTCGCTGGGTGTAGTGCAGCACGACAGCCGCGGTGATCACGTCGCCAAGGCGGCGGTGACGGTGACCGACACGACGGAAGGCCGAATGGTGACGGGCCCGGTGCGCCGCGAGGACGGCACCTGGTGGACACATATCAGCCCGGGCACCACTGATGCGATCGCGCGCTCGCTGCGCGGACTGATAGCCACGCTGCCGACGCCAGCGTGGCGGGAGCATTCCCGTCTCAACTGATACGCCCACCGGGGGCGAGGGTTGCGGCGGAATCGGCAGACATGGAGAACAAGTGAGCGACAGCGACTTTTACACGCGATATCTGGGCGTGGATGTCTCACCACCCGCCCCGCCCGGCCAACAACCGGACCCGCCGCCGCCTGCGGACGCACAGCACGACGCAGGCACCGGCTACGTTGTCGCCGCCCTGCGGCCCGGCGTAACCCCGACTGCACCACCCGATCTCAACGGGCAGCGCGTCATCGGTCCGGCCGAGCGCCCGCCTCAGGTACGTCCGGCCGCACCGAGGCACGAGACTCCGGAGCATTCCCCGGCTGGATCATCGTCCGCCCAGCAAGCGAGCGCGTCGGTGGGGCCGCTGCGCGCCAGCATCCGCGCCGCCGATCTGGTCAAGCCATATAAGGAGGTGCCCGAATCAGGCTGGCGCGGGCGCTTGAATCGGATCGCCGGGATCAACCTGGGCCCGTCGCCCGCCGAGAGGGCGTGGAACGATCTGCGTCGGCGTGTGTCGCGCAACCTCCGCGGCACCTACCTCGTGGCCGTCCTTCAGCAGAAGGGCGGCGTCGCCAAGACCACGGCGACGTTGGGGCTGGGATCGGCGCTGGCACGATACCGCGACGACAAGGTCGTGGCGATCGACGCAAATCCTGCCAGCGGTAATCTCGCCAAACGCATCCAGGAGCCGTCGGCGGGCACCTGGCGCGGCCTGATCCGCGACGAACGCCTGCAGAGCTATTCCGACTTCCGCCACTATCTGGGGAAGAGCACATCGTCGGGGCTGGAAGTGCTGGCCAGCGACGCCGGCGACGAGATGCTCAGTGGCGCACAAGTAACCGAGCTGTGGCGGCGACTGCAACGCCAGTACCCGATCGGCCTCGTCGACTGCGGCACCCAGCTTCGTGATGACGTGATGGCCGCTGTGCTGGCCGGCGCCGATGCGGTGGTTGTCGTCTCCACGACCCGCCTCGACGGCGCCGACGGAGCCGCCGAAACGCTGAATTGGCTTGTCGATCACGGCTACCCACACCTGGTGCGATCGGCGGTCATCGTGATCAGCGACCTGTTCAAGGTGACCCAGAGCTCGTCGGTGCGCAAACTGCATGGCCAGTTCGAAAAGGCCGTCCGTGCGGTGCATTACGTGCCGTTCGATCCCCACTTGTCCGACGCCGCCGCCGTCGATTTCGACCGGCTCAAGCCGCACGTTCGCCGCGCGTTCATCGAGGCCGCCGCGTCACTGGTTGACGGATTCGGGGCCGCGGCCGACAAAGATCCCGGTGCACTCCCCGCGCCCCGTGAGCCTGGAGATGTGCGATGACCGCGACGACCGGCGCCCAGCCCGGAGTTCGGCCGGCCACGCAGGTCCGGTTGGCCGAACAGGTGCGGGTGGCCGTCATCTTCGCCGGTCAGCAGCACGACGTGACCTTGCCGGCGAATTCGCCGGTCGCCGCGGTGGTCGAGGCGCTCATCCAGGTGTTGCAAGAACGGCGGGAGAGCACCGGCGCCGCCGCCGCGGTGATCTCGGGACTGGTGTCCCTGGCTCGGATCAACGGGGAAAGGCTGGACCGCGGCCAAACCCTCGCTCAGCAGGGCGTGGTGGACGGGGATTTGCTGGTGATGGAGGTGACCGACGCCGAGGTGGCATTCACTCCGATCGTCGAGAGCGCCTCGTCGGCGGTGGCGATGGCCAACGCTGCACGGTTTTCGGCCGTCACGGAGCACACCGCGATGGCGTTCGCGGCAGTGGCGGCGGGCGTGGCGGCACTGGTGGCGCTGGCCGTGATCGGCGAGGTCTGGCAGCGCAACCTTGCGAGTGGGCAGAACTGGAACGTGCTGCCTTCGGTGCTGGCGGCTGGGCTCGCTGTGGTTCTGCCCGCGGCGGGCTGGCTGACCTGGCGGCTGCATGGTGAGCCGATGGTGGCTTGCGCGCTGTGGTTGTCGGCGCTGGTTGCCGCCCCGGCCGCCGCGGTGATGGGCACGCCCGGGCGGGCCGGGTCGGCGCACCTGCTGTGGGCCATGGTTACCACAACCGTTGTGGCGGTGGTCTTTTGGCGGTTTACCCCGGTGCCCCGTGGACTGATGGCCTGGGTCGCGGTCACCGGGTCGGCCACGGCAGTGCTGGCACTACTTCGCCTACTGTGGTCGGTGCGCGCGGAATACCTCTGGGTCGGCGCGCTGGCGATAGCGCTCACGGTGTTAACCCACGCGCAAGGCTTCGCCGGACGCATGGCCGGCATCCCGCTGCCACCATTTCCGACAGTCACAGGCAAGGTTCTCTTCGACGACGCGGACGACATCGCGGCCGAGGCGTTGGCCGCAGCGGAACACGCCGGTACTCCGTCGGTGGCCGAACTAGTGGAGGGCGCGGCAGCGGCCAACACCTACCTGACCGCACTGGTGGCCTCCACGTCAGTATTCTTCGTCAGCGGGGCGGTCGCGGTGATCACTCCCGGGCACGGTCGCTGGTGGCTGCAGTTGGTATTCGTGGCGGCGCTGGCGGCATTGCTGGTGCTACGCGGTCGGGCGTTCACCGACCGAACTCAGGCAATAGTCGTGGTTGCCAGCGGACTGCTGATGCTCACCGCGGCGGCGGTGAAATACGCTCTGGCCGAACACAATACGGTTCTGTCGCTGGCGGTCGCCGCAGGGGCGCTCGCGCTCGGACTCTTGATGCTGGCGGTTGCGGCCATAGTGCCCGCCCACGTGTTCTCGCCGATTTTCCGCAAGGTGGTGGAATGGGCGGAGTATGCGCTGGTGGTGGCGGTGTTGCCGATGGCGTTGTGGCTGTGCAATCTGTACTACCTGGCCAGGAATCACTGATGGGCTTCGCATCATGCGGCTGCGCCGCACGGTGGGCGCGGCGGTGCGGCGCTGAGCTCATCGCCGTTGGGTTGGTGATGGCCAGCGGCACCTCAACGCCGGCAGGGGCGCTCACCGCACCCGTTGTGGACCCGAGCGCGACACCGCCCGACGCGCCGCCCGCTCCTGACCAGCCCATGAGGATGATCCAAAGCTGCGCCGTCACCGGAGCGTTACCCGGGGCTGACCTCGGTGCCACGCCGATCGGACAGTCGTTTATGAATCTCCCCGCGCTGTGGCAATCCGCCGGGAAAGGCGCCGGCGTTACGGTGGCCATGATCGACACCGGGGTGAATCGATCACCGCGGCTTCCGCATTTGCGCGGCGCCGGTGACTATATCGTTGCCGACGGTGACGGCCTGTCCGATTGTGACTCCCACGGCACGGTGGTGGCCAGCATCATCGGCGCGGCACCCTCCGAGACCGACGGACTGGCCGGCGTGGCGCCGGACGCTGAATTGATTTCCATACGTCAGTCGTCCGATGCGTTCCAGCCCGAACGTCCCGCACCGACGGATACGCAGACCGACCGGCGCGCCGGCACGGTCGGCACCCTCGCCCGGGCGGTGGTCCATGCCGCAAACGCTGGCGCGCGGGTGATCAATATGTCCGTGGTCGCCTGCGTTCCGGTGCTCAAGCCGGTAGACCAGAACTCGCTGGGTGCCGCGCTGCGCTACGCAGCCGTTGACCACGATGTGGTATTAGTCAGCGCCGCAGGCAATCTCGGTAGTCCCGGATGCGCGCAAAATCCTGATGTCGACCCGGCCCGCCCCGCCGATTCCCGCAACTGGGCCGGCGTAGTCACCGTGAGCACCCCGTCCTGGTTCTCCGACTATGTGCTGTCCGTCAGCGCCACCGACGGCGCCGGGGCGCCCGCGGTTGACGATCATGGCCGGGAGATCAGCTTGTCGGGGCCCTGGGTTGGGGTCGGCGCGCCGGGGATTTTTGTGGAAGCGGTCACCGACCGGGGTCAGCTCATCAACGCGACATTGGACAGTCAAGCCGGGGTGATGAGATCGATGAGCGGCACCAGCTTTTCGGCCGCATACGTGTCGGGCCTGGCGGCTTTGGTGCGGGCAAAGTACCCGAATCTGTCCGCAGCGCAGGTCATTCGGCGGATAGAGCGGACCGCGCATTCGCCGTCCGATGTGGTTGACAACCGGATCGGTTACGGGACAGTCGATCCGGTTGCCGCGCTGAACGACGATGTCGCGATTGGACAGCGGCTACCGACAGAGCACGCGACGCGCAAGCTGATTTTGCCGGCGCCGGCGCCGGCGCCCGACCGCCGCCCGATGGCCACGGCACTCATTGGTTCATCAGCCGTAATTGCCCTGGCTGCACTGGTTTTCGGGGTACTGCGGCTGGCCGGTCATGATCGCCGGCCACGGCGTGGCGCGGAGAGATGGTGAGGCCGATGAGTGACGACTTGATTCCAGGTGCGAGTTCTTCGTTGCCTGAGCAGCTCTCCCGGTGGGGTGTTGATCTGCGGCAACGTCATATCGTCGTGGTGCAGTTGATGGCCGCACCGCTGATCCCGTTGCTGCCAAGGGTGGGTCGGCCAATAGGTGCAACGATTGCGATGCTGACCCTGCTGTCGGTCATCGCGACTTACAACGAGGCCACCGCGGCGCGATGGCTGGCCCGGCTGGTCCGGTTTCTCTGGCATCGCAAGTCTGCGGCGGCTCGCCTGCGGCGCGCGGCGATACCGGCGCCGTTCAACGTGGATCTGGCCGGCATCGGCGCGGTCGGCATGCGATGGGACGGCCAGTACGCGGTGACGATGATCGCGCTGCACGGGCGCGCCTATGCGCCAACGTTTTTGGTTCCCGGGGGCGCCAAGACCGAAGATATCGTGCCGCTGCAGGTGGTGGCTTCCTTGCTGCGGCAGTTCGGCGGTTTGGAGTTGGCATCGGTGGACGTCGTGTCGGCGGGACGACGGACCGGTAGTGCCGCCTTCGCGTCCGTCTACGACGAGATCATTGGGGACCGGCCTGCCGTTGGGCTGCGCGAAACTTGGTTGGTACTGCGATTGTGTCCGCGAGCGTGCCTGGCGGCGATGGCCTATCGCGGTGACGCGGCCGCGGCGGCGGCCGCAGCGACCGAACGGATGCGCCAAGCGGTGTTACGTTCTGGCTGCCGCGCGGTGACATGCAGCGCGGACCAATTGGCGATGGCCACGAATGCACTGCTGGGCGGCATCGACCTCGCCGAGGTGCGTGAATCGTGGACGCACATCGATACCGGCGGTGCCTACGTCACCACCTACCGGATCGCCGGCGCTGATCTCACCACGGAGCTGGTGAATGATGTGTGGTCGGTACGTTCGTTGTTGACAGTGCTGACCGTACGACTGGCCGCCACGGCTTCGGGCAGCATGACCGCCGCGGCGATTGTGCGTTTCCACACCGCGGCGCAGGCAACTCATCCACCAGTCTTGACGCTGCGATCGGTCTCGGGGCAGGCGTTTTCCGCGGTGCTTGCCTCGCTTCCGCTAGGTGACCGGTCGGTTGCGCTGCAAATGTCTGCCCGTCAGCTCGAGCCGGCTGGCCTGGAAATGCCGCTGGCGCCAGCCGGGTTCATGATCGGCACCACCCATACCGGCTTCCCCTTGCTACTGCCGCTGCATGACCCACTGAGGCCGACGCGGGTGGGCCTCTCAGTGGAACCAGGGGTGGCGCAGTCGCTGGTATTGCGCGCCACCGCAACCGGCTCGACCGTGCTGGTGCACACCAACCGCCCGGAGCTGTGGGCCCCGATTTGCAGCGAGCACATCGTGCTGGCCGACCGGTTGACCGACCACCCCGGTGCGGTGACGATGGTCGTACTTGACGGCGACCACGCCCAGAATCCGGCAATGGCGGTAGGCGAGCGCGGTCATACGGTGGTGTCCATCAGTTCGACCCCGCCGCCTGACGCTGATGTGGTGCTGACACAGGCCTCACCGGGGCAGCTCACCTTGACCACACCCAGATTCGCTGACGTGCCACTGAGGATTCTGCGGCCCCGCAATGAAACTCAGTTTCTGGCCCATTTGCGCGGCACCGAATCGCTGGTGTCGGTGACGCAGTGAGCGAGCGTTCCATCCAGGCGTTGGCGGCTGCGGTCAAAGCGCTGTCGACCGATACGGCCAAGGCGCGCAAAGTTTTCAACATCGCCACCGAGGATGACCCGCAATCGGCGGACGGTTGGCTTGGCCGGGTGGCAGCCGGGGACCGATCTCTGACGACACTGGCCAACCTCGCTGGACACGCCGCGGCGCTCGGTGACGACCTGCGATCGCTGGGCATGGCACCTCACCAGCTTTCCGCGGCGTTCGAGATCGAGTACGTGCGGTTCACCATCGCCGACGAGCAGGGCGCCCGGGTGGCGTATGCCGCGGCGCTGATCGATGAGCGAGAGTTCGACCGCGCGAACGAGATTCTGCTGCGGCTGCCCACGGTCCCATCGGTGCGCTACGTGCGCGCGGTGCTGGGATCACGCACCCGTCGTTGGCCGGACGTACTGGCCTCCCTCGAGGGATGTGCAATCTGGGAGGATCGGCTGCTGAGCACCGCGGCCAGCCTGATGGAGGCCTGGGCCGCCGCCGGGCTCGGGTTGGATGAGCGGGCCGTCGCCGCGGCACTCGTGGCTGAATCCTCACCAACCCCGGAGGTGGTCCGCGACGCGCTGTTTTGCCGGGCGCTGGTGGCGCGCTCTGGCGGCGACGAGGACACGGCGCGAGCGTTGCTGACTGACATCTCGGTGCGCTGGCCGGATTTCCAACGGTCGCGTATGGCGCTGTCAGATCCCACATTTGGTGTGGAGGTGACCGATCAAGCCACCATCGACAGCCGCACCGCCTTCTGGGACCCGGCCAGCGCCGTCACGCCCGAGCAACGCGTGGCCGCCGATACTGCAAGCGCCGCTAAGGCACGCCTCGCCGAAGCCGAGGCGGCCATGGCCGCAATGGTCGGCATGGAATCGGTGAAGACGCGAATCAACGCGATCAAGGCCGACTCGATCGTGCGGGTATTGCGTACGCGCAAAGGGCTTCCCACTCCGGCGATCTCACGCCACATCTTGATGATCGGCCCGCCCGGAGTGGGCAAAACCCAATCGGCACGGGCGATCGCCAACATCTTTTGCGGCCTCGGGCTGCTGCCGCGTCCCGACGTGTATGAAACCAATCGGGACAAACTCGTCGGACGGCACCTAGGCGATGCTGAGAGCAATACGCGTGAATTACTGGAGCAAGCGATGGGAGCCACGGTGCTCATAGACGAGTTCGGTGACCTCATCCAGGAGGGCTATTCCAGCGGAGATGCGTTTGGACAGGCCATCATCGGCAGCCTGGTGCCACACATGGAAAATCACCGCGACCAGACAGTCGTCATCGCCGCCGGTTATCCAATGGCGTGCCAGCGGGTTTTAGCCGTCAACCCCGGCCTGCGATCGCGCTTCGCCACCACAATCGAATTCCATTCCTACACACCGGACGAGCTGATTGCGATAGCCGAGAAGCAGGCGGCTGAAGCAGGCGACACGCTGGTCGCCGGCGCTGCTCACGCCGTATTGAGAGCTCCGCTCGAGCGCTTCTATGACACCAAGACCTCGACCGCCGCGGGAGATGTGGTCCGGGGCATCGATACATTGGGCAATGCGCGGTTCGCCCGAACGATCATCGAGGGCGCACAGTTGCATCGGGCGCAGCGCCTTGTGACAGACTATGGTCTCGCCGATGTGGATTTGTCCGACGACAAGGTTGCCGAAGACATTGCACTCGATGTGTTCGCGATGTTGACGGCCGAGGACCTCGCCGAGGGACTGGCCTCAGCCTTACCAGCGGAGTGGCGCTGCTAAGCAAACGGCGATAGGTGGATGACAGACATCGGTAGGCCGGGCAAGCCGATCGACGGGCACGGCTGTCGCGACCGTAGCAGTTCTTGCTGGCACCGTATTGCAAACAGGCTGGTCGAGCACTACCGAACGCACAGGCCAGTCCTTCATCGGACGACGCACCCATCGGGCCTACCGATGTACGCGGCCTACCGACTATGCCAACGTTGCTAGCGACGGCTCACGCCAGGCGGTTTACCCGCCGTCTGTCTGACCGCTCACGGGACCATCCGCCACAGGTGCCTCTGGGCCTCACACGGGGAGTTGCGTTATGACGCCAGTCTATCAAGCTACTCACCACGGTACATGTCTTGCAACGCGCTGTCGCCAAGAACGCTCATACTGCAGTGCCTGGTCGCGTCATGCTGCCACAGATTCTGGGAGGCAAGCACTTTCGTGGGAGCCTCGCGATTGCGTACGGCGGACCCGGCGATCGAGCATCGAACTTGGCACTGAATCCGCCCAGCCTTCGCTAACCGAGGCAATGTGCCTAAACCTTTTGGCTAGCAAGTTATTTGCCTGGTACCGCATCCAGAAGTGCAGCGAGTCGGTGTTGGCATGAAACCGGTAGACGGCGGGCCAGCCTTAGCAGCGATGCACGAACCGTCAAAGGAACGCCTGGATTCCGCGCTATCAGAGTCGCTACGCCGATTCGGCGTCGCGTGCGGCCGGACAGCGGATGAGACGTATGACCTTGTGATGGCTGCGACCCGATTGGGATTGGCCGATGGAAAGAGGTTACGCGCCAGACTATTTTATTGGGGATGGCGGGCTGCTGACCGACTGGATTGCGATGAGGTAATCGATGTGGCCATCGCCATGGAGATTTTTCACCTCTTTGCGCTCGTGCACGACGACTTGATGGACAAGTCGCCGCTTCGACGCGGCGTACCGACAGCCCACCAGCAATTGGCCCGAATGCACATGGACCGCGGTTGGCGCGGCGATCCGACCCACTTCGGTTTGTCGTCGGCAATGCTGCTCGGCGACGCTTTGCTCGTGTGGGCCGACATGGTGATCGATGCCTCCCCGCTGCTCAAGGATTGCGCGCACGTGTTCCGGCGTGCATACGATGAGATGCGCCTGGAAGTGATGGGTGGCCAGTACCTCGATATATGCGCGGACTGCGTGGACAGAAGGTCGATGAGTGACGTACTGCGTGTGGCACGACTGAAGTCGGGCAATTACACGATCTCCCAGCCTCTGCGATTGGGCGCCATCGCCGGCGGCGCGCCTGACACGTTGGTTGCAGCGCTCGCTGGGCTTGGCAGGCCGCTTGGCGAGGCATTCCAGATCCACGACGACATCCAGGGTGTCTTTGGCCAATCCGACGTGACGGGCAAGCCAGTGGGAGACGATATCCGAAACGGTAAGCGCACAGTGCTCATAGCGGTTGCCTTAGCGCGATGCAACGCCAATGAGCGCACGCGCCTCGAAAGCGTGCTGGGCGCTCCCAACGTAACCGCCAGGCAGGTAAATGATGCCGGCGAAATCATTCGGCAGTCCGGTGCGCTCGAGGTAGCTCAGGCGGTTATTGTTGACCGCCTCCAAGAGACCATCCGCGCGCTGCGGTCACTTGCCGTGGACAATGCAGTGAAATACACTCTGGCGGACATATTTTCGCGCGCAGTCGGCGTGCCATCGACCGTTCCAGTGCCGGCAACCATTCCCCTAGAATCCGTGTCGTAATGCGTCCGAATAGCGAACCAAAACGCCGATGACGGTTGCACCGATGTGTGTAGAGGAAATCATCGACGGTGGCAAGATCGGCCACGAGGTAGAGGAGCAATCGCGTTGCGAAGCCGCGGTGTCTCGAGCCGTATAGGCGATATGGAACCGCATCCGGGTGAGTCGGTGGTGCTCCTCGACTCGTTGTGTCGTCCGGTGGGCTGGATGCCGAAGAACGACGTGCACACTAGGCAGACGCCTTTCCATTTGGCGCTGTCGTGCTACCTGTTCGACCTGCGCGGACGAATATTGATCACTCAGCGCGCGCTCTCCAAGAAGACCTGGCCCGGCGTGGTCACCAATTCGGCTTGCGGCCATCCCCGAGTCAACGAGTCCTTAGAACGCGCTGCCCGACGAGTGGTACGTCATGAACTCGGATGTGACATCGCAAAATTCAAGACTCTCTTGCCGGATTTCTCCTATCGCGCCGTTTCTGATCGCGGCATCGTCGAATGGGAATACTGCCCCGTCGTTGCCGCGGTCGTTGATAGCGACGATATCGCGTTGAATAGCGACGAGGCGGAAGGTGCCCTATGGCTCGACTGGCGATCGTTCGTCGGGATCGTCGATTCAGCTGCTATCGAACTCTCGCCGTGGAGTCGGCTGCAAGTGAAGGCCCTGAAGGAGCTCGGCCCGCCAGCCGGCTGGTGTGACCGATCGGATGAGCTTCCTGACTTTCTTCGGTGCCCTGACGCCGGCGAGCCGCCAAACTCAACGGGATCGACCGAAGCGTTGACTCAGCCGACCCAGGCCTTTCAGAAGACATCATTTGGAATTGGAGACGATAGCTCCGCACATCGGCGGTACCACCACGAGTAACGACGATCACTTGCGTTGAGATCCAACTCGGAACGGTGCCATGCGGGCAGCGATCCGCCGGCTATGCGACAGCGCGTGAAAGCTGTTGCGGGAGTTCGGGTGTCCACGCGACTCGATCGTCGGTGCCCGACACCAGTTTTAAGTTTGCTTGGCGGCGCCTCGCCGCATCGCGAGCAAGCGCAAGCCCCGTGGGTGAGGTGTAATTGTCGTTGATTGCTTCGTAGGTCTGGACACATTGCTGGACCGCCGACGCTGCGGACACCGCGGGTCACCGCGTGAGTGTGTTCGCCGACTGCGACCACTGCCACGAGACCCGGCACCGCATCATTTCCCACGTGAGACGCCGCAATCTCGTCGAACCGGTTTAGCCCCTGCCTAGTCAAGAATTTGGACACGCAGCAATAGACTTCGGCAGACCTTGAAACTCATCGGTGCAAGCACAAGCCATCGGGCAACAATACGCCAAACGACGCCTCGACACTGCTCCGCGGCCCGTCGCGCCGCTACCGACATCCACCTATCACTCCGTCTCGCTCACCACGGGCCAGTTCACGGGTCGGTCAATGACGTATCGGCTCTTCCAAAGAACATGGCTGAGTAGCCATCTGACGGATTACTGGCGGAACCGTGCAGGATATGCCCCACCGCATCCCTTCACCGAGGCGAGGCGATCGAATCGCGTTCACGTATTGTGTGTGCTGTGTGATGCTGTAGTCTGAGGGCGATCGGGAGGCGTCAAAGATAACAAAACACCACAGACGGGGATCGAGCCGGTGGAGCCACCAGATGACTACGACAATTCCGCGCTGGCGCACGAAGATATCGGCTACCACAAGGGCCTGAAGCCGCGACAACTTCAGATGATCGCAATGGGCGGTGCGATAGGCACCGGATTGTTCATGGGTACGGGCGCTCGGCTACACACAGCCGGGCCGGGGCTGTTTGTCGTGTACGCGTTCTGTGGCCTGTTTGTCTTCTTTATCCTGCGTGCACTCGGGGAACTGGTGTTGCACCGACCGTCGTCGGGTTCGTTCGTATCGTATGCACGCGAATTCCTCGGCGAGAAAGCGGCTTTCGTCGCGGGCTGGATGTATTTCTGGAACTGGGCCGCGGCGGCGATCGTGGACGTCACCGCCATCGCGCTGTACCTGCGCTACTGGAACACGTTCCGGATCTTCCCACAGTGGAGCATCGCGTTGGCAGCATTGGTCGTCGTGCTCACTATGAATATGATCTCAGTCAAGTTGTTCGGCGAGATGGAGTTCTGGGCGGCGCTGATAAAGGTCGTCGCGCTGATCGTATTCCTGGTCGCCGGCACCGTATTCCTGGCCGGCGGTATGCACATCGACGGACAGCCGACGGGTCCGTCGCTGATTGCCTCGCACGGGGGCCTATTCCCGACGGGCCTGCTGCAGGTGTTGATCGTCACGTCCGGCGTTGTATTCGCCTTCGCCGCAGTCGAATTGGTGGGTACCGCGGCTGGTGAAACCGAGAACCCACATCAGGTGATGCCGCGCGCGATCAACTCGGTGGTATTGCGGATCGCGGTGTTTTACGTCGGGTCGGTAATCCTGCTCGGGCTGTTGCTGCCTTATTCGGCCTATGCCAAGAACACCAGTCCGTTTGTCAGTTTCTTCTCTCACATCGGTTTTCCGGCAGCCGGGCACGTCATGAACTTTGTGGTACTCACGGCCGCGCTGTCGAGCCTCAATGCGGGGCTGTACTCGACGGGGCGCATGCTGCGCTCGATGGCGATGAACGGGAGTGCACCCAAGTTCACCGCGAGGATGTCTGCGACCGGCGTGCCTTTCGCGGGAATTCTTCTCACCGGATGCATCACGCTGACCGGTATCGGTTTGAACCTGGTTGTGCCGGCCGATGCGTTTAATATCGCGTTGGAGGTTGCGGCGCTGGGCATTATCGCGTCGTGGGGCACTATTGTGATCTGCCAGCTGAAGCTGTACCGGCTTTCGCAACGCGGTGTCCTGGCCCGCCCGAGTTTTCGGCTTCCGGGAACTCCGTATACCAGTTACGCCACGCTGCTGTTCCTCGCCGTTGTCGTGGTTCTGATGTGTTACGAGAACCGGTGGAATCTGGTGGCGCTGTTAGCCGCGGTGCCTATGCTGATCGTGGGCTGGTTCGCGGTGCGTAACCGCGTCTTTCGGGTTGCCAGTGAGCGGTCTGGCTTCACTGGCGCCTTTCCTGTCATTGCCGAGACGCCGCTGATGGGTGGAATTGCCCGAAGGGATAGTCGCGCCTTGCCAGGGGGCTGAGTGGCCGACAAATCTGGTTTCACCTATTGGTCGTAGGAGGTCCACGTGCTGACCAACGCCGCAACGCCGTATTGCGGATTCAAGCGGCGGATGGATACCCGCACTGGCGGACAGATTTACGTGCCGCGCTCGGCAGCCCACGTGCTGGTATCGGGGCCGACGGAGGCTGGCAAGACTCGCCGGATCCTGGCGCCTGCTGCCGTACTGTGGGGTGGCCCAGCGGTCGTGGTGTCGCCCAGAGACGATCTTCAGCAGCACGTGATAGAACGACGCTGGGGCCCAATGGCTTTGATAGACATGCGGCCGATCCCCACACCGGTGTACCCCGAGGGAATCGTCAGGTTGGGCTATGACCCGACCGTCACCACCAGCACACCGCATGAAGCGCTGACCGTAGCAGAGACCATCATGCGCGCGGCTACGGCAGCTCGGCGATGGGGCGCCAATCAGCTGCGCGACGAAGGGATTTGGGAGTCGCGGGCCGTCGGCCCCCTGGCGGCCTTGCTGTATGCGGCCTCACCGGCGGGAAACGCCCGGGGCATCGAGTGGGTGTTGCGCGCGGTCGACAACGTCAATGCCGATTGCGGGGATGAGCCGGGGTGGCATCAGGCGGTCGCGATCTGCCAGTCCGCTGATGTCCTGGCGTTGGGATTGCGGAGGATGTTCGAGATGACGGACACCCAAGTACGTGACTCGGTGGCGGTTGCGATGCGAGCGGCATTGACCCCGTGGTTGCGGACGACGTTGGCGGACAAGACATTCGCAACGTTTGATCCGCAATTCCTGGATGACGCTGAGGCAACCCTTTTTGTGCTGACCCCTGCCGATGGGACGGTCACCGCTTGCGCTGTGACTCTCCTGGATGCGCTGATTCGGCGTTGGCGAGACAAGGCCGCATCCCGTGCGCCGATGGAGCGTTTGTTGTTGGTCGTCGATGATCTGCCCAACACCGCGCCGATCCCTAACCTGCGCTACGTCCTGGGGGAGGGCGGCGGACTGGGCATCAATCTGGTCGCCGGCGTGCAGGCGTCCTCCCAGCTGGACACCGCTTATGGCCCCGCCTATGCCGAGGAGTTACGCGATGTCTTCCCGGCCACGCTGATCATGTATGGTGCGCGCGACCTGCAGCTGTTGGCGAAAGTTGAGGGCTGGTCGGGCTTGACGACCCGTCACCCGGAAACCTACAGCCAGGCCGACGGCCATAGCTACCTGCATAGCGAGCTAGGCGCGGGGTTGCGCTGGCAGGAGTTGTTGCCGCGCAACCGCGATGAGGCGCGATTGTTGGTGGGCGGCACCCTTGGCTCTTCGGTGGAAATCCCGGATTGGCCGGTATTTCGTGAGTATTACGATGCTGCGGTGCGCCACTTGTTGTCGCGCGGCGATGGCGGCAACGCCAACACGCTGGAGCGGCTGGCACGCTCGTGGCGGCTCGACGAGAGCCACCCGGGCGGTACCCAGGCGTGGGGCACGGCCATGTAGACGGGCGGGAGATGGTGATCCGTCTGCCAGGGGTCGGGTGCCCGCGAGTATCGACAGAGGGGCACGCTGTCCGTGTGCATGATCCGTTCAGAGCTGGGCTTCCGGGCCGCTAAATGAAGGGAAATGTGAACGAATTTTGGGTTGGTATCACAGCCGAGGAGCTACACCAGGTTTGGGACGGTCAGCTTCAACCCATTCCGCAGGAGTTGATCCCGGCTGCCGTGTCGCCCGAAGTGCGTCGGCTCCTGACGGAAGTGGGGCTGCCGACCGCGGAGGTAATGGGGATCAATTTCGTGTTCGACAGTCGGCTTTCGAGCACGGTGTCACAGAACGGGCACGACTATCTTGCGGTCACCGATACCTGGCCCATACCTTTTGCCGTCGACACGCAATCGGACTGGGTGGTCGAGTTCGACCAGCACGACCCGGAACATACCCGGTTCTTCAACACCGACCTTGCGACACTGATCTTGTTCCTGGGCCGACTGTGGCGCGTCACCAGCCGGGAAACTGCTTCCGAAGCGCTGGCGGATTTGGCCGAGATTAGATTGGCACTGTGCAGCGTAGATCCCGCGGCCATGGCGGAGGGGGCGGCATGGTGCCTTTGGTTGGACGATCTCGAATCGCAGATCAGATAATCCCATCGGTCACCCATGTGCTCTGGGCGGAGAACCGGCCGTGCCAGACGTGGCCATCCCGAACGACTTTCCGCCTTGCCACCCGATCAACAGTCCCCCGAAAAGTGGACTTCCAGGCCTGGGCTTGGCCCCGTTTGGTGGGCGCAGGGTTAGGCGGGGTCAGCTTGCGTTGGATTGCGCCGCCAATGCGTGTGCTGTCATCCTGAAGCCATGGTGCAGTATCGCGATCCCGGGCCGATTGTCTTCGATGCTGTCATCGAACGTCCTGATGGCCCAGGAGCCTACGTAACGTTCCCCTTCAATGCGGTTGACGTGTTCGGTGTGCGGGCGCGAGTGCCGGTCAAGGCGCGGTTCGATGACATCGTGGACTACATCGGCTCACTGGCTCCTTACGGCGGTCAGCATCGGCTGGGTGTGCGCAAGGATATCCAGAAGCCTTTGGGTAAGACCTACGGTGACAATGTCAGCGTCAAGTTGGTCCTCGACATCGGCCGGGCTGACGTGGCCGGTCGCGACTGAGCCGGACATGTGGGCTCAGGCGGCTTGTGCCGTCCGGCTGAGTCCGCCTTCGAAGTCAACCGGGCTGACCATATCGATCGACGAGTGGCGACCCGTTGGCTGTTTTCTGGGTTCGTAAGCTGCCATGTCTAGCCGCTGGAGTCCTTGCGAGTTGATTTGGATCGGTTCAACGGTGGCAGGCCCGCCTGTGCCGGTAATCGTGGTGGAACCGGTGCAGGCGTCGTAGGGCGCCCCCGAGGGGAGCGGACGCCCATCGGTCGGTAGGGTCGCCGAACAAGGTTGTGCCTCTGGGTTTTGCGGCCGCACTAGTAGCGATCGGTTGCAGGGCCAGAATTCGGTGCAGCCCAAAGCGATTTGATCCGAGCGCCCAACTCTGCCGACTGCGTTAAGCCCGCGGTATCCCTGGGATTGTGAGCCTCTTACCGGGGAGCAGCCGGTTGGAGTTATTGCCGATCGCCGCATAGTTGGCGGAATAGAGTGCTTCCCAGTCGATTCCGAACCGCGCAGCGATTCCGCTGAGCGTGTCACCCGGTTGGACTATGTATCGCGGCGGCTGGTTTGGGGACCCGCTGGGGATTGTGAGATTCTCATCGGGAACGAGCTGGTTGGAGTTGTCGCCGATTACAGCGTGGTTGGCGGAATAGAGTGTTTGCCAGTCGGTTCCGAACCGTTTAGCGATTCCGCTGAGCGTGTCGCCGGGCTGGACTATGTAGCGAGGGGCGGCGGTCGGCGGCGTGGGCGCCGGACTGGTTGGCGGTGGCGTGGGGTTTGTCGGGTGTGGCAGGGCCGGCGTGGTATGTGTGGCGATGAAGCTGTTGGGCCATCGGTAATCGGTCGGGACTTCTTTGGGGCGTTTTTTGGCGCGCATTGCGCTGCCTTCTCGGGGCTGGCTGTTGCGGACGTCGCGTTGTTGGGCTTGATCCAGTTTGTCCTGCTCGGCTCGGTGCCGGACGGCGAGTTGGTCGCTCTCGTCGCGCTGTCGGCCCGGTAGCTCGTCGCGCTGATTCGGATCGACTGTCTGCTGTTGTTCGCGGTGGGTTTCGGCGAGTTGCGCGGTTTCGGCCCGCTGGCGTTCGGCGAGAATGTCGCGGTCGGCTTGCAGCCGGTGTTGCTGCATCGTTTCCCACGCCTGGCGACGCCATGCTTGGCGGCTGTCGTGTGCCAAATGTTCGTTGTGGGAGAGGTTTTGGTTGTGCGGCACATCGTCGTCGGGCGTTAGGTGCGAGAGGATGTGCGTGGGTGACGCCTCGGCGGGCGATGTGGGCGCGGGTTCGCTGGTCGTCCGGCCGGTGGCATCGGTGATCGTCGACGAACCGTCCGGGTGAGTGGTGACCGTGTCGCCGCCGGGAATGACGCGGGTAGTCGTGAGCGCACCATTGTCGTTGTGAGTGACGGTCACCGAGCCGTCCGCCCCATGCACCGTCACACGATCCCCCACGCTGGTGGTGGTGGTGACCTCACCAGCAGCGCTGCTCGTCGTCGCTGTGGTCGCGCCGTTACGCTCTGTCGCGCGGGTGCCGTCGGCCGCTGTGATTGTCGTCGACCCGTCGGGCGCAGTCGTGCGAGTCTCCCCGTTCTGTGCCGTGATGGTGGTGTAACCGCCGCGGCTGGTCTTTTCGACACCGTCGGCGGTGCGTGTGGTGACGGAGTCGTCCGGGCCGACCGTGCGGGTGGCGGGCCTGCCCGGGGCGTCGGTGGTTGTGGTGGTCACGGTGGCGCGGCCGGAATTGTCGACGGCGGTGGTGACGAGGTGGCCCGCGTCGTTGCGAACCGTACCGACTCGGGGCTTGGCTGGTGTTTCGGCAGTATCTGGTGTCGCGCCGAGCTCTCCGATAGAGCCGCGGGTGAAGCCGGTCGTCATGCTGCGGCTGAATCCGCCGATTAAACCTTGGGCGCTCCAGTCCCCTGGACTTACCTTGCCCGTGGTGACGAGATCGAACACGACATTGGAAAAGACCGTGCTGCACTCGTTGCCGATCGCGCCCGCGAACACCCCGCGAATGCCCCCAGCCAGTCCGCGCGATGTGTCGGCGCCGAGGCGACCGAGGAACTTGTCTGCAGCGGCGCCAGCGAAGTTACCGACCGGGACCGCGACGAAGCTGGTGCCTGCGACGGCGGATACCACGGAAGCGCCGAGCTCATCGAAGTTGAATCCGCTGCGGCGCTCCAGCACCGGGTCGGCCTGAGCGATTATGTCCTGGGCAGCAACGAACTTCACCGTGGATGGCGCCTTTTCCCAAGCCAGTTTCGGGAAGTACGACACGGCCTTGGCCGTGCTTTCACCGGCCGACTCTGCTATCGCGTCGTAGATCACCCCGCCAAGACGTTCGACGCCGTCGGTCACCGGCGCGGCCAATCCGGAGACTAACCGCCCGCCGGCGCGGAAGACATCCAGGAGCGGCTCGCAGAACCGCTCGATTTCCAGGGCTGTCTGGCGCAACAGCCATTGCAGGTAGATCCGGGTACTGCCGATTTCCTCGGCATCGGCCATGGGTGCAGTCGGCGGATACAGGGCCGACGTCGTCAGCTCCCAGGCCAGCAGCACCAGCGACGCCAGGATCATTACTTTGAGTTCGCGGATCTTGCTGCCGGTGCTGTTGGCTGCATCGACCACCAGCGACATTTGCCCGGCCAAGTCCTCGAGCGAACCGTCGCCCGTTGCAAGTCCATGCAATGCCGCCCGGATGGCATCGCCGCCCGCGCCTTCCGGGTAGGCGTGTTGCGTCGCACTGATCGCGGTGCCGACATTTGGTTGGGCGGATCCGTCTGGTAGTAGTGCAAGTATTCGGTCGCGCGCCGCAGACCAAGCGTCGGCAATCGCCCAGTAGTCGTCCTCATCCTCTTGCGGCCAGGGGTTGCCCGCGATATAGCCGACCCAGTCGAGTTCCGGCGGAAGATACAGTCCCATGGCAGCTAAGAGCGAGGCACCCGCGCACGCAACTCGGGGATGTCTTCGATCAGCTCCGCGATGGTCGGGATCGCCGCCGGGCGCTGTTGTACGGGCGCGATTAGCTTCCGCACTTGGTCTTGAGACGTGGCTGCTGCCTCCCGAGCGGCCGTCAGCACAGCCGTGACGATTTCGTCGTAATCGAGATCGTTGATGTCGTCGGAGAAACGCAGGTCCACTAATGCGCCGTCGGCGTTCACCTTCACCGCGACGCGATCACCGGCGGCGTGGGCCTCAACAACGATCTGGGCGCGTTGCTCCTGCGTGTGCTGGACGCGCTCCAAGTGCTCGGCGAAGCCATCTATGACTGTTGAAAGGCGCTCCCCAGCATGGTCTTCGCTCATCGGCCGATCCTCGGTTCCGGTTCGCCGTCCGTTATGGCCCATGCGTTGGCGGCGGTAGACATGGCCGAGGAAAGGTGGTCGAGCGTCGTGGCCAGGTTCTGCGTGCTTTGGAACAGCTGATTTTTCGCGGCGAGGTAACCATTCGCGCCGCCTGCGAACGTCCTTCCGAAACTTCCGTTCTCCCACGATGTTCCGCGGCTCGCCAATTCAGAACCCAGATCATCGAGGATCATCCGTACAGAGTCCCGCGACGCTGACACATCGGCCGCCGCAAGACGCAAGAAATCGGGGTCGACCTTGAGATCCATGCCGTCAGGGTGGCCCACGGGCCCGAGGAAGTCGAGATATTCGATCATCACGATTCGCAGGGAATGTGAACTGTCCCGGGTCCTTAACCCGTGATCGCATGCCCGGCCGTCGACGGCGTAAACGTCCCCGGACGAAATCCAATGCAGCGGTTCGACCCATCGTGATCTTTTCCCACAGTGGCGGCTCTACAACTTTCGGATCGAGTAGGCGTCGTCGGCGGCGCCGCACTTCCACTACCGCCCCCCGGGTGCCACCTATATGCCACTGCCCCAACAAGTTTCATTGATATAGGGGGATTGTTGCCGGCTTCGTCACACAGATGATCTCAGTGACTGCGCTGCGCACATCTCACACCAGCTCGAACGAAATCTAGCCGACGTGCAACCCGGCCTCCCAAAGTCGTAGATACGCTGCGTATCACCGCGCGGATGCACTAAAGGGATAGTTCGCACGGCGGGTTGCCGGTGGGCGTCGGGGATGTAGGCGCTGACGGGTGGATGGCGCGCGCTAATTCGCACATTCCCCAATGTTGTTGAGGCCGTTGAATTCCTGTGATTTGTCGAAGCGGGCATGTCTCAGGGGCCGCTGCGGAGAAGGTGCTTTGGGCTGCGCCGTCCGGCTGGGCGCGGTAGGGGTGTTGATGGATATCGGTATTCCACCGGGTCTGCGGTGGGTGTCGTACCTGGTGGGGTCGGCGTGGCCGACCGGTAGTGAGTCGGCGATGTGGCGGATCGGGCTGTGTTGGCAGTCCGCAGCAGGGGAACTCGACGGCCTGATTCCGGAATTGGAGCGGGTGCGCGCGGCGACCCGGACGGTGTTGTCCGGAGAAACGGCGGCCGCCGCTGACGAGCAGTTCGCGTTGTTGTTTGCCGGCGATTACGCGGCGGACAAGCTGGTGGCCGCGGAGCGGGCGATCGGGGAGTTGGCCGACAACCTGGGCACGCAGATCCAATATACGAAACTGCAGATCCTCGCCACGCTGGGCATTGCGGCGGCCACTATGGCCTGGGCAATCACGTTCGCCAATTTGACCGGGGGTCAGTCGCTTGCCGAGATCCCGGCGGCCGAGCGGGCAGCGACGTCGGCGATCCGGGAGCTGGTGGCGGGCGTGCTAGATCGGATCGGCGCCACATTAGCCCGAGCATTGTCGAACACGATGGTGAAAAGGTTGGAGACCGAGGGGCTGCTCTCCGCTGGATTGGGGGCGGCCCAGGACGCCGGGATCCAGGACATCCAAGTCGTCGATGGGCACCGCGGCGGTCTCGACGCCGGCCAGCTGATCGACAGCACATGGTCGATGGCGATCGCCGGGCTGGCCGGCGGTCTGATCGGGTCGGCCGCGGGTGAGCTGGTTGATCACGACGGGGAGCTGTCAGAGCGTGTGGCCAAGGGCGCGCTGGTCGGTTTGGTTTCCGGGATCGGGGCCAACGCGGCCGGCGCTTGGGCCGGCGGCGGTGACGTCACCATGGGCACACTTTTGGGTGCGGGGCTGGGGATGGTGCATGGGGGCACGCAGGGCACCCACATCGCAGTAAAGCCGGCCCTTGCCAAGCTGATCGCCGCGAATTTTGGGACCGATGACCTTGCCGAGCTCATGGGGTCGCGGGAGCCGAGTACCGCAGGCGGCATCGGCGGCGGGATACCTACCGCTGCGCGCGCCGACATCCACGCCGCTGGATCCGATCGCGCTACCCCCGGTGCGCCGCGAGAAGCAGCCAGTGCCGGCACGCGTGCCCGCCAAGCTGATCCCACCGCCGATGAGTTGCCGGACGCTGCCGCTCCGGCTATGAACCCGCCCGACGGATCCACCGCTCAACGGCATGGGCCGGGAATTGAGGCAGGCGACACCGCACCCGCGTGCGTTGAACTGAGGACCGCAGAAGGAACCACCGAAGGAAGGCTGGATCGATCAATCACCGCGCCGGAGGCCGGATTCGGGCGTGCCCGCGAGGCGGCGAGCCCCACAGTTTTCGACCTATCGGAACCGTCCAAAATCGCGGCACCGACCCCGGAAAACCCGGCCGCTTTGGACCGAACCTCGGCTCCGGCGAGCACTTCGCCGTCGGAGCATGGTCTAAATTCCGGCTCGCGAAGCCTGGTCAGCGATGTTCGAGCTGATCTGAGCGAATCGTCGAGCGCCCAGGAGCCGGCGGCACGGTCGGTCGGGATCGCTGCCACCCTTCACGTTGACGCCGCCGCGCAGGCCGACGCGGGCATCCAGCCTCCGCGCGACGCTCACGGCCAACTAGCTTTGCGCTCAAGCGAATCCGGCCACATCGAAGGCCGCCCCGATCATGGTGACAATCCAGGCGGGCGGTTCCCGACCGTCGTCGCAAAAGTTGTGCAGGATCCGCCAGCGACGTTAACCGCGCGCCAGCGCGACGTGATGACGCGGCTGGCCGGCGGGCTCACCACCCGAGAGATCGCCACTGACCTTGGCATCGGTACGCGCGCCGTGCATAACCTTGTCAAACGCGTCTTCGCGTCCTTAGGCGCGAAAAACCGCATCGAGGCAATGGCCATACTTTACGGGTACGGACTGCTCGATGCGTCATTGCACCCTGATCCGCCAAGAGACCTGCACGCGCGCATCGCGACGCTATCCGAGCATGAGCGCGAGGTGCTGACGCTGGTGGCCCAGGCGGAAACCAACGGAGAGATTGCCGCGCAGTTGCACATCAGTGAACACGCAGTGGGGCGAGACGTCTGGCGCATCATGGCGAAGCTAAGGGCACGGACTCGGATCCATGCCCTAGCGATGGCCTGGGAGGGTGGGCTAATAGCACCGACGCGGCAAGAGCCTGACTTCCAGCATTCTCCGGCGGGCTCACCAGACAGCTCCCATGTAGCAGAACCCCGCGACAGTAAGGCGCCCCACGAGTCCGGCGCGCGTCCAAACTCACCCGAGAACACGAAACGCGACCCCGAGCGTGGCGACAAGGTAGCGGGTCGGGATGCGACCGCTGGGACCCTGGTGTCGGGCCCGCTCCAGCTGAGTCCCGTTGAGCGTAAGGTCATTTTGCTGTTGACTGAGGGGAATACAGAGAAAGAGATCGCCGCCCGGTTGGGCATCAACGAAGGAGCGGTGAAAGCGCATGCCGAGCATCTGCTGACTAAGCTGGGTGCACGCAATAACACCCACCTGGTCGTGACCGCTTACCGGCATGGCCTGGTCGATCTGGGATCCCCGGCGGACGTCACGGAAGTCGTGCAGAAGCGCTTGGCCAGGTTGCCCACCCGCGACCGCAAGGTGATTTCGCTGCTGGCCCAGGGACTTACCGAAAAAGAGGTCGCCGATCGAATGGGTTTGGGTTTTACCGAGCGCACGGTGAACCTGTGCGTCGAGCGCTTGCTGAACAAGCTGAATGCCCGCGGTCTCACCCATCTGGTGGTGGTCGCCCACCGCTGCGGCCGCATAGACCTGGGTTCACCGACCGACGCACTCGAAGGCCGCGAGGAGCGCCAGCCCAATCTCACCGTCAGTCAGGCCCAAGTGATTTCGTTAATTGCTGAGGGGCGCAGCAATATAGAGATCGCCGGCCAGCTGCACATCAGTGAGCGCACGGTGAAAACCCATGTCCGGCAGTTGCTGACCTTGCTGAGGGCACGCAACCGCACCCACCTCGTGATGGTCGGTTACCGGCATGGCCTGCTCGATCCGGGATTGCCCGCCGACGTGCCGGACGTACAGAGGGAGCTATTGGCCAACTTGATGCCGCGCGAGGTCGAACTGATGAGGCTGTTCGCCGAGGGGTACACCAACAAAGAGATTGCCGATCGACAAGGTTTCGCGGACGCACACACCACGACTTTGTACGTTTGGACGTTGCTGGCCAAGCTAGGCGTGCGCGATCGTATCGAGCTGGTCGCGCTTGCCTATCGAAGCGGAGTGGCAGCAGCGCGGGAAAGTCGGCCTGGCGAGCGGGAATTGGCGACGGGCTCGTCGGCCACCGCCCGGGCCGAATCGGCAGCCGAGGATGCCCAGTCCATCGCCCCGGCTGAATCGCGATCGCCTCCGCCGATAACTCTGCGGCGGCTGACCGAGCGCGAGATGCGGGTAGTGGGGCTGCTTGCTGAGGGGCTCGACGATGACGAGATCGGTGAGCGGGCGAAAATTGACCGGGCCGAGGTGGATACCGAGCTCAGGGGCGCCGCTGTGAAGCTGGGCGCGCGCACGCGCGCTCACCTGGTGGCGATGGCCTATGACCGCGGCTGGGCGTCTGCGCCGAAAGTCATAACGGGACAGGTGGTGCTGACCGACCACCAACGGGTGCTGATTGCGCTGCTGGCCACCGGAAATAGGGTCCAAGACATCGCCACGCGATTCGGCGTGCCCCTTGACGTCATTGAATCGTGGGTTAGTGGCATTCAGGTGAAGCTCGGCGGACGCGACAATGCAGGGTTGGTTGCGAGCGCCTACCAACTAGGCGTGTTGGCCGTCCGCTCCGGGGACTGAGGCGCGACGAGGGTGTGGGCCAACGCCGAAGTGACGTGTGAGAGGGCGAGATTTACCACGTGATGATGTTGGTGTTGGTCCACCGGATGCCGGTCTCGTTGTCGGGGTCGGGTTGGCCGTCGGTCGCTGAAACTTGGAGGGTGCCATGGGCGATGAGGGTCGGGAGAGCGGCCACGAGGTCACCGAAAATGTCTGCCGTGTATTGGAAGTAGCTCGCCGTCCCGTCCGAGTCGATGACGCGAATTGTGACGCCATGTCGGGGCAAGAAACCGTGCCCGGTGACCACCACTTGCGGCGGTTTCACCGAGGTAGTGATGTTGGGTCCGTCACGGCCGGAGGTGACCGGCGACTGTGCGTCACCGCCGGTCATCTTTATCCGCCACGTCCTGTTGACCACCCGCGCGAGGTTCGGCACGTCACTGTCTGCACCATGCGCACCGCCTATCGCAGCTTCTGGCCGATTTGCCGGGCGGCACAAACGACAAGGTCCTTGAGGCCCAACGGCAGGGTGGGGGCAACGACCAGCGCGGTAACCGCGGCAGCACATCGCCCGTCGGGACGCCACACCGGCGCGGCAACCCAGCGAATGCCTTCGGTCGCTCCCTGATCATCCGTTACGAACCGACGCCAGTCCCGCCAGCCGGACCGCAGTTCCAGCCGTTGGCCGGGCGGGATGGCAGCCTTTGCCCCGCCGTCGGTTGTCGCCAGCAGCACTCGCGCCACCGCGGTGTGTGGGACTGCGTCAGCGCCCAGATCACTTGGAGGCAACCAAGATTGACCCGGGCACACTGCGGCGGTGACCAGGTGGGCTCGTCCCTCGTGCAGCACGTAGACCGCAGCGGCCGTGTGCGCTTGCGCCGCAAGAGTGCGGACCGGCTCGTAGGCTGCCTGCCGCAGCTGCGGGTCGGGTTGCCAACACTGGCCCAACCGGGCGATCGTCGGTCCGACGAAGTAGCGCTGCTTGACGCGTTGGGCCGCACCGATACTGATGAGTTGCACGGCGAGTCGGTAGACGGTGGCCTTGGGTAACCCGGTCTCGCGCGCAAGGTCTGTCAATCCGAGCCCATTTTCGGCACGACTCAGCACGTCCAGGAGCGTGAACGCGCCCTCCAGAACGCCCCGACCACAGCCCGCTGTTGTGGGCGCGGCGCTGGCCACCACCATCTGTAAACCATAGACCTTTATGGCCCAACGCCAGAGCCGTTAACGGACTATGTCGATAAAGAATGGCTCATCACGCCGATGACGCCGAATGCGACCCGTCACCGGCCGGTCCGCTCAGCGGACCGGCACCTTGTTCGCGCGAACCTATATGCGTGCAATTGCACTGGCGCGCAATACAGGTGAGAACGAATTCGGACAACCATGACACAACCGATTCCAACGCGGGCGGGGAGCTATAGCCATGACAGCGCTAAACGTCGACTTCAGCCAAAAAGGCCTTGCCTACTTCCCCGCTTCGGCCATTTACTGCACGTACTACCTCCGGGATCACGGACCGCGCAGCCATGACAGCTGGCAGGCTCTCGCCCAAGAACTCGACACGTTTTGCGCGTCCAAAAGCTTCTCGACTGTCGTCCTGCTCGGTGTTGGCTTCGAGCTATGGGACGCTTGGGCCAAGCCCCAAAACGGGTCTCGGCCCAAGGGTATGGGGAGCAAGGACACGCTCGACAAGTACCATGCTGCGTTCGCCAACACCGGCGGCGACCTCTGGTTCCACATCAAGTCCGACTCGCCTGTGGACGCCTCCGGCGCCCACGACATCATCGAGCGGCATCTCAAGGATGCGGTCTCCAAGCCGCCGATCGTGGTCCGAGCGGAAAAGAGAGACGGCGGCAAGGTGCTGGGAGGACGCTTCGCCGATGGCCTCGAGAATCCTGCTGACGCCGAAGATCTTTCGGCCCGCCTGGTCATCGGCCTCGATGACCCGGCCCACCGGGGCGGTGCCTTTCTCATCACACAGAAGTTCGTGCATGACTGGACCAAGCTGAACGCGATGACAGAGACGCAGAAAGCCAACTTGATTGGCCGCGATCTCCACCAGCGCATTGTGCCTATGGAGGACGCGTCGAGCCACATCAAGCGGGTGCGCCAGCTCGATGGCGAGCGGGTCAACTTCCGGGTGCTCCGCCAAGCCCTCCCTTATGGTCGCAAGAAGGACAACAAGGCGAACGAGGAGGGAGTCTTCTTCGCCGGATACGCCCAGTCCACCCACGCGATCGACCGGATCCTGAAAAGCATTGCGGGCCATCAGGACGGATTCATCCAGGACTCGCTATTCGCAGCCACCCACGCCGACCAGGGGTCCTACTGGTATGTACCCAGCCTGAAGGAGTGCGGCCTGGTACCGGGGAGCGGCAACTCCGAAATCACGATCAACGAGTACTTCAACGTCCGCAGCTCCAACGGCTTTCTGTATTACAACGCGCGCGACTACCAACACAAGATCCGCACATCGCGCGCGGTCGAAGATTGCCCAATCAGCAACCGCATCCTCACCCTACTCAACATGCAATTCTCCCGCTGGCAGGACACGTGGTATAAGCGGCGCGAGACGCCGCCGCTGGGTCACCTGAAGGATCACCTGGCCGAGGACGAGCGGCAGCTCCTCACTTCCTCCGTAACCTTGCGCAAGGGCAAGGCAATTCAGCTGAGTCTGTCGAAGGTGCTCATCAGCCCGGAGTACAGCAAGCGGGCCAACTTGATGCGGATCGACCCGGACGAGCTGATCGTCGGGAACATGCCGCAGCTTTCCCTGGGGATCGGCTCGCAGGTGATGGAATACCTTTCGGAGGACGAGCGGATCACCGGCTTCTTCGCGGGCCTCAACGAGTACTCGGCCTGCGGTCACAACGCGCCGGATTACCCCCTGCTCATCGAGAAGGGGATCGGAGCCATCACCAAGTCGTACCAGGACAGGCTGCGGACCGCGCCGGCGGACAAGAAGGACTTCTACCAATCCGTTGTCTGGTCGCTTGATGGTCTGCGGGCCTTCATCGAGGCCTATGCGACTCTCGCGCACAAGATGAGCAAGGACGACCAGTTCAGCGAGGCGCAGCAGACCGGCCTTCTCGAGATCGCCCAGCGGATGAAGCGCCTGGCGCACGAAAAGCCTGCGTCGTTCCTCGACGGCCTTCAGCTGGTGTTCATCACCAACTGTGCGCTGCACCAGACCGGAGAACCGCATTCGATCGGACGGCTCGATCAACAGCTCATCGGGCTGCTCGAAGCCGACCTCAAGCGCGACGCGCTTACCGAGTCGTCCGCTCAGGAGATGATCGATGCGTTCTGGCTCAAGATGGATGAGACGGTCCTTTACAACTATCGCCATCTAAACGACTACCTGAACTACGGGACGGGGGCCGTCTTCTACTCGGCCGGGAACTTCCCGCAGGGCGCCGCGATCAACCAGTGGGTTCAGCAGGTCACAGTCGGAGGCTACAAGGCGAACGGAGCCAAGGAGCCAGAGGACGCGTCGAACAAGATCACCAAGATGTGCTTGCGCTCATCGCGCAGATTGCCCCTCAACGCACCCTGTCTGTCGCTGCGGGTGCACCGGAAGATGAGCCCCGACCTGTTTGAGGAGGCGGCCAAGACCGTGCTCAGCGGCGGTGCGCACCCGATCATGCTCAACGACGACAAGCTGGTGCCGGCCATCGCCGCTTGCGGCCCGGTGGCGCTTGCAGATGCCCGCAACTACACCTGCGATGGCTGCTACGAGCCGGTGATCGTCGGGAAGACCGAGTGGGCATTCAGCTACGTCCCGTTGCTGCCCATGGTGGATTACACCCTGAACCAGGGCTGCAACATTCAGGGTGCCGGTCCCATCAATCTGCGGGGTCTCAAGTCGTCCTGGAACTCCCCGCCGCCCGAGACCATCAAGAGCTTCAAGGAGTTCCTGAGCATCTTCTTCACCCACTGGAAGTGGGCGATGAGCGGCTTCTTCAACACCCTAATGAACAGCTATGGGAGCCTGGCGAATTACTGTCCCAGCCCACTGTTCTCGGCACTGCTCTCGGACACTCTCGAGACGGGACGGGACCTGACAGAAGGCGGCGCCAAATATCACATCGTGGCCCCAATGCTTTGCGGCATCGCCGATACCCTGGACTCGCTCTACGCGATCAAGCGCCTGGTCTACGACGAGACCTCGGCTCGCTGCTCGCTGCCGCAGCTGCTGCTCTGCCTCCAGTGCGACTGGGGCAACGACATGAAGATGCCCTTCTACACCACCATCGAGGGTGCGATTCGCCGTCACGACGATGCTCAATTCTTCCGGCAGCTTCGAGAGTATGCACTGGCCCTGCCGAAGTTCGGGATCAATGCCGACCCGGAGCTGGCGGATCTGGCCCGCGAGGTCATCGGAACCTGCACGACAATCGCCCACGACGCGCTGCGCAAGCCCTTGCCCAGCACCGCCGGCGGCTACACAAAGTTGCAGGCCGAGTACGGAACCCCGGAGCGCCCCTTTGAGTTCACCGTGACCCCGGGGGTGGGCACGTTCGAGGACAACGTGGGCCTCGGGATGGGCTTCGGGGCGTCGGCCAATGGCCGGCGAAATGGCCAGCCAATAGGCGCCGATTTCACCGCGATGCCATGGCCCCCGGACCTGCCAACGAACCCACGCAACGTTAATGCGTTCGAGGCACTCAAGGTGTGGAACATCGCGGAGATCAGCCATGGGTTGGCGAACGCCGCGCCTAGCGATCTGAACATCGCCGAGGATTTCCCGTTGGACAAGCTTACCGAGCTGATCTCGGAGTTCTCCCACAGCAAGCTCGGCTCGAACATGATCACGATTACCTGCGCCGACCCCGCGACCTACGAACAGGCGGCGGAATTCCCGGAGCGCTACGACCTGCTGCGCGTCCGGATGGGCGGGTGGTCGGAGTTCTTCATAGCGATGTTCGACTTCCACCAGCAATACATCCAACGCCGCCCCTACTACACGTCGAGCTAAGCGCCGTAGGAGGAAGCAATGGCGAACTATGACCGAGACGCTCGCATCGCCCGTTCGCACACCAGGAGGAGCTCCCGGACCAGGAAACGATGGCGGGGCTATGGAATCTCTTCACGCAGATCGGGAAGTGTTGGGCAAACGACGCAGAGATTGAGGCGGTGCGGTCAAACCTCGTCGCTTTCATTGAGAACCGGATCCAGCTCAACCCGAACAATCTTGACGAGTATGTGAGCGCTGTCGAAGTCATCTGGGAACTAGTCGCAGAGTTGGGAGAGGAGAAGGGCTTTCGCAAGTTCTTCACCGACCGGCAAGCCAACGTCAGCCCACCCGAGACCCGGCTTGCTCCAGTCCGCCAGCATGTCTCCAACGAATTCGTCTCACTGCAGCTGGCGCTTGGAGGATTCAAAACGTTCGGCGTGACGAATTACCTGGGCTACTAATCGGTTCGCTGAGCGGACCGCACCCTTGTCCGCGCAACCCTCAAGGCATCCAATTGTACTGGCGCGCAATACAGGCCAGGGCGAGGCCTCGTTTCGCCCACACCGCACGCATGCTTGAAGGAGGGCTTAAATGTCCGGAACAGCCAAGGCAACGCGCAAACACACGACCCTATCCAGGCCGTCGGAGTCCGCGCCGCCAAAGGCGAAGAGTGCGAGTGGCGCGTTTCAGCTCCACAACGACACCAACTCGCACGTCTCGGTCGTGTGGTCCGAATGGGGCTCGGTTATCCGGGTACTCACGCTGGCTTCTGGCACCACCAGCGATTCATGGCCACTAGCGGGTGACGATGGGATCTGGATTCTGTATATAGATTCCGAGGCGTTGACGCAGGCCGCATGGGACGGGTCGGGCTGGATCGTCTGGTACGACGCCGCGGGGTCCCCAGCCAACGGAGTGAACAAAGTCAGTGCATTTCACTGAGGGGGCCGTGTTGCGGCCACCATGGCTGCGACCATGGTGTGAGCGCCATCCAGGCACGCCCACCTCACCGGTACCTGCGAATTAGCGCCCAATTCACCGATTGAGGCTGAGACATCGCACAACTCGTGTTCCGCCTCGCCTACTGCAGGCACCAGATAGTTCTCCTCAGCCAACGACGAGGTCAGCCAAGAAGGGAGCAGTGCTCATGGATGGGAACGGGGAGCACATCGGCAACGTCGCGGATTCCAAGATCTTGGGCGGCGCACTAGGCGAGCGGCGCCACCAGGCTGCCCACGAGGCCGGGGTGATCGGAACGAAGCACGTGCTGGCGCCGCCGGGCGAGGTAAAAGAGCTACACGTTTGCATGGGCCTCAACGCTTGCCAAGGCCACGGGCGTGACGGCAGCGGAGATATGGCGGGAATGGGCGCATGCGCCACCGTCGTCCACGTGTGTCACGGCGACAACAACTGCCGCGGGCAGGGAGGCTGCGGATACTCCGGCAGTGACCTTGAGCAAGCCAAGCCGGGAGACCAGGCGTGCAAGTGGAATGGCAGCTGCGCCAGCCCGATTAACGTCAGCCGGGTCTCATCCGCTGGTCCGAACAAGGGCCGCAGTGTCTGGAAATTGGCCCGACAACTGTTCGAGCAGAGGATGTATGAGGCGCAGATCCCCTTTGGTCCGTCACCGGGGGAGGGCTGCCCCGACGATTTCGTGCCGGGATACGAGGACCCGTGGACCGGCTGCCCTTCATGACATCCTGTCCGCCCCGACTGGGGTACCCCAACCTCGGTATCGGGTTGGGACTGCGCTCAGCCCATTTCGGCCACATCCAAGAGCACTGGCCGGCGGTGGATTGGTTCGAAGCCATCACCGAAAACTTCCTCGATTCGCAGGGCCGCCCCCGCTATGTCCTTGAGCAGATCGCCGAACGGTATCCGGTTGTCCTGCACGGAGTGTCGTTGTCGATCGGAAGTACCGACCCGCTGGATTTTGGCTACTTGGCCAAGCTGAAGCGTCTGGCTGCTCGGGTGGACGCCCGTTGGGTATCGGACCACCTGTGCTGGACCGGGGTGGCCGGAATGAATACCCATGAGCTGCTGCCGATCCCCTTCACGGAAGGCAGCCTGCGGCACGTAGTACAGCGGATCGGTATTGTCCAGGACATTCTGCAACGGCCGCTGGTAGTCGAGAATCCCAGCACGTACTTGACATACGGCGCGTCGACATTGAGCGAATCCGAATTTCTCAGCCGAATGGCGACCGAGTCCGGGTGCGGCCTGCTGCTCGACGTGAACAACGTCTACGTGTCCGCACGCAACAACGACTTCGACGCAATGGCCTACCTCCAGGCTTTACCACACGAACGCATCGTGCAGATGCACCTGGCGGGCCACCGAGACGTCGGGACGCATGTCATCGACACCCACGACGGCCGGGTGGTCGACGCCGTCTGGGAGCTCTATGCCCAGGCCACCGTCCTCACCGGCGGCACCAGCACGCTGCTCGAGTGGGACGCCCGCATCCCCACCTTCGAGATACTGCACGCCGAGGCGCTCCGCGCCCGCGACTACGGCGCCGGTTCGGTTCAAAAGTCAGCTCGCACGGCTGTGTCGAGCCCCCTCAACCTGGCTGTGCCGTGAACGGCGAGCCGACGCTTCGTGATATGCAGGGCTGGCTGCAGACAGTCGTCCGGTATCCGGGCGACATTGCCGCCGCGGTCGCCTCTCCGGAGGCTCGGCGCTGGCTCGACCTTGGACCCGGCGAGCTTGATGACGTTGTCTGCGCGTCCGCGGCCCTGACCCCCGCGCAGCGCCTCGGACTGTATGCCGGCTCCTACCGGCTCCGACTGCTTGAATGCCTGCGCGAGCTGCACCCAGCCCTGCGCCACGCACTGGGCCCGGCGCTGTTCGATGGCGTCGCCCTGAACTACTTGCAGTCCAATCCCTCCACCAGCTACACGCTGTTCGAGCTGGACCGCGACTTCGCCGATCACCTGGCAGCGACTCAGCCGGCGTTGGCCGACGGCGAAGAGCCGTGGCCCTCGTTCCTGGTGGACATGGCCCGCCTCGAGCGGCTCTTCCTCGAGGTCTACGACGGTCCGGGCGTTGAAGCGGTCGAAACCGGGGGTGCTGCACCCGCGGCCGTGTCGCGCGACCCATGTGCCTCCGCGAATTTCCCTGCGCAACAACATGGTTGGAGTTTGAGCGCCAGTGGAGGCGGAAGACTTCCCGCCGAGCTTCCGCCGGGTTGGGCCGAGGCAACGGTTTCGGCGGTGCCGTGCCTCAGGCTCCTGACATCGCGCTACCCGGTGGGTCGGTATCTGCTTGCTGTGCGCCGGGGTCGGCAACCGGCGCTCCCGCTGCCGCAGCCCTGCTTCCTGGCGCTAAACCGCCGCGACTACAGGGTCGTGGTGCATGAGCTGGAGGTGGAACCATACAGCCTGCTAGTCGCCCTTGTTGTCGGAGCGCCGCTGGCCGAGTGTGCCGCGGCAGCTGGAATGGCGTTGGCTGAGGCCTGGCGAGCGGTGCGGGGCTGGGCGGCGCAGGGCTACTTCCGGGCGATCGGTCCGGTAACAGTGCAAAGTGACGCAACACAATCCGGCGACGCCCGAGTGGAGCGGGAGCCGGTGAGGGCAGAAAGGATTGCGACGAGATGCTGACGGCAATCAAGGCCCGGCCGCTGGAGGCCGACAAGCCGATCACGACCGTGAAGGGATTGCGGACGCACCTGTACCACGCGGCGCAGCTGGAGATGTCGACGATCCCGCTGTACCTGTATGCCGCGTACTCGATCCAGACCCAGAGCTACTCGCAGTGGGCGCCTGGCGTGGCGGCGATCCGGGCGATCCGCAGCGTGGTGATCGAGGAGATGCTGCACCTGTGCTTGGTGCGCAACTTGATGATCGCCGTCGGGGGTGGTGACGAGCTGACGTTCTACGACAAAACCTTCATCCCTACCTATCCGTCTCCGATGCTGCACCGGATCCCGACGCTGATGCTCGGGCTGTCACCGGCGTCCGAAAAGCTGATGCGCAAGATGTTCATGCCGCTGGAGAAGCCGGCGCGCACCGACGCGCCACCGGAGCCGGACCAATACCACACGATCGGCCAGTTCTACGCCGCGATCAAAGATGGCTTCGAGCGCCTCTCCGGCCCCAAGCTCTGGGCGCACAACCGACCCGATCTTCAGTACCAGAGCACCTACTGGAACCAAGACGGCGGAGGCTCACCAATCGTGGTCTGCGACCTCCCCTCGGCGCTGTCGGCCATCTCCACCATCGTCGAGCAGGGTGAAGGAGCCGCCCACAACGAGGTGCCGATCTCACCGACCTCCCCGGTGGCGGGCGAAACCGAGTTGTCGCACTACGCCAAATTCAAGAGCATCGCTGAAAACATCGACCAGCTGGGGACCGTGTGGCCCCTGCAAGACAACCCAACGCTGGCCGGGTACGTCGGCACCCCGGCCGAATCGCTGGCCGAGCTATTCAACGCCGCCTTCTGCTATGTGTTGGCGATGCTCGATGCCCTCTACGCCACATCGCGAAAAACCGTGCAGCCCAACCAGAACAGTCCCCGGTACGGTCTGGAGCGAACCTTCGTCGCCGCGATGGGCGGGCTGCTATTCCCAATAGCGGCCCTGCTGGTCACCATCCCGCTACCCGACAGTCATCACGCCGCGCCGACCTTCGAGTTCTACCCGTTCGCAGAAACCCCCTCGAAGAAGGACCAGCTGGCCGCGATGTGCGACAGACTGCTCGGACAGTTCCCAAGCCTCGGCGGGGACAACGGAGTCCGGCACCTGATCGCCCTGCTCCCCTCGGTGTAGGCCCGCTACGAACCGTGGCGGCGCGCCGTCGAAGGCCGAAATACTTGGGAGCGCCGAACATTCCGGCCGCGTTTCTGGCCCCGGCTTCGTGTCGCGGGCCCACCGATCTGGATAACCGGCGAGTACATACCCTGGCGCGAACCATGTTGTTGCGGCGGCCGAACGGTCACCGCGAACGATCACCACTGCTCGACAGTGGGGGAGTTCGTGGGGATGGTCTCGATGATCGACTCGGTGAGGGCGTCGCGCACTCCGATCGTGACCGTGCCAATAGTCCACACGACCCCGAGGGCCGACAGGACCAGCCCGGTGATGACCGGCATCGGTGAACGGGCTTGGGAGCGAGCCAAATCCGGCGCGATGGGGGTCAGTTGCTCACCGGCGTCCAGGTCGTGCTGATAGAAGATCCCGGGGCCGGTCATGTCATCGGGGCCCATCGGGTAATCGACGTCGGGAAGCACCGGTCGCGGGGTCACCGGCCACCAGTCGGTGGCGCCGTCGACGGCGAGCCATCCATTGAGGATTCCGTAGATGCCGGCGGCCAGAAACGTTGCCGGTATTTGCGCAATGAGCCAGGGCGTTACGAACGCCGAGCCCAGGCTATTGCCGTGCTGGTACAGGCACAGCGTCAGTGCTCCTAGGCCGACGCCGGCCCATAACAGGGCCGCCAAAGGGTAGGAGCGTAACCGGTGCGGGATAAACCCAATAACCCGCCGATACAGGAGAATTCCCGCGGGCCAGCCGATCGGGGCAAGCAGTACGGAGGCAGCGACGACCATGACTTCTACATAGCCCTCAATGGTATCCACCCGCCGCGCAGGCAAGGGCTTGATGACGTTGTCGTTGTATGGATCTGGCCGTGCGCCAGCGAGCTTGCGGTGCCGGTCACGGATCCGTCGGTCAAGGATCTCGGCACGGCGCTTCTGGATGGTGAAGACGCCGGCGTGACGGGCGATCCACTCCCGGCGGATCTCGTCGAAACGGTCCGACGGCATTTCACTCAACATAGCGTTCACGGGTTGTGTTTAGTGTGTAAATCTGCAACCATTGCGACATGAGCCAAATCGTAACGATCGCCGAAGCGTTTGTCGACAACCTGGCGGGGATGACGACGATCGCGGTGGCGGCCGTTATCGCCAAGGTCGCCCTGCAACACGGGCTTTTCCACGCTCAACAGTCCGCAGGCCCGCTGGCCGGTGCGGCCGCCCAGCCGCGGGATGTGGTGAGCGCCCCGCTCGGTTACCCAATCACGAATCAGACACCTCCGGTGTACAGCGCCGCGGCGCTGTGGGGGTCGCCGCTATGACCGCCCGGCTCAACGACACGGAATGGCTGCGTCGCCAGCTCGGCCCCGATGGGCATTCGGATGGTGACACAAGCGGCGACGCGGAACCGATCATTGGACTCGGTGGTTCTGTCGATCCCACTCGGAACGGGACAGAGCCCGACCAGGTCAGGGTTCGGCCCACCAGGCTCGACCGCAGGTATTGGTTCGGCGGTCTGGCCGCTGTCGGGATCGTGATCGTGTTGCTGGGGGTGATGCTGCTGTGGGGCGACGGCAAGCCGGCCGGTCAGCGTGGTGGCGACCCCGGCGCCCAACCGGCGACGGTGAGTACCGTCGCGGCGCCAACGCCGGTGGCTGCCGAAACCACCGGAGCGGATCGTCCGCTGCCATTCACAGCTAGCGCCAATTGCCCAGCCGGTTCGACGTCGGCGCAGACGCTCGCAGGTGCTGATCCGACGAACGCATTCGTATGTGTTCGGGACCTGGTCGATGGACAGGTCATCCGGTTGGATCTGTCGAAAACCTATGTCATCACAGCGATTTCCATAACGCCAGGCTGGGTTGGGAAGGATTCCAGCGGGGCTTCGCAGTGGGCGCAGCACCGGGTGGTGACCCGGGTGCAATATGTATTCGACGACACCGACCGCACGATGGTCATGCAAGACACCGGCAACGTACACGGGGAGGCGGTCCAGCCGGTCAAGCATGTACTGGCGTCGAAGGTCACCATCCTGATCCTGCAAACCTCACGCCCGCCGGCCGAGACCACCTCCGTGCCGACGCCTGGGCTCGGCGCGCCGGGTGGTGGACTGTTTGGCGAGCCGAACGCCACGCCCGACTCACCACCGTCGACCCCGCCGCTTTCACCGGCTCCCATGATGAGTCCGGGCGGCCAGCCGACGACCGATCCAGTCGATTCCACGTTCGCGATCAGTCGCCTGAAAATTATTGGGCACGAGGCGGTTTAATGCCCACCCTAAACAAAGCGTGGCAGAACCGGATCGGCAGCACGCGCGCATCTGCGCATCGGATAGGCCGGCTGACGATGTTCGCGTTGGCGACGCTGGCCGGGCTGCACCTGGTCTGGAATTTTCTGTTTGGTTCGCCCACCGACGTGGTGACCCCAGCGCGCACCGTGGTCAACCAGTCGGCGGTGGTCAGTTCTTTCGCGCAGGATTACGTGTCGGTGTGGTTGACCGCGACCTCGACCAATCCGGGCAGCATCGCCCAATTCGTCAGCGTGAAAAGCGGTGATCTCAAGCTGCCGTCTACCCCTGCGGTGGTGATCGACGCGCCAACGGTCGTGTCGGTGACCCACATGGGCACGGCGGGCAAGGGCGCCACCGCTGACGTTTTTGCCGTCGTAGTCGGGGTCACACAGCGGGCGTACGAGTCCGCGGCGCCGACCCGAGCTCTGTACCGGGTGCCGGTGCTGTGGTCGAAGGACGGCGTCCGGGCGATCAGCCTTCCGGCCCGCGTCGGCGGGATCGGAGCAGGCGCCGACTTAACGCCAGACTATCCGACGGCAGTGGGGCCGAAGGAGCCTGTGTTTGCAATGGTTTCCGGCTTCATCAGCGCCTACCTGACAAAGTCCGGCGGGCTAGATCGTTACGTGACAGCCGATTCGCGGCTGGTCGGCCTCGGCGACGCCTACCAGTCGGCGACGGTGACAACGCTGACGGCCACGACGACGCCGGCCAGTTCGCCAAGTGATGGTGAGAAGGTACGGGTGCTGGCTCGGGTGACGGCAATCACCTCGCAGTACGCGCCCATCGAACTGGTTTATCCGCTGACCCTGGCCGGTGTCGGCGGCCGATGGTCGGTGGCCGCGATCGACCGGGCGCCGGTCATGTCGACTGACACCGATCCGGTTCCGGTTGTGACAACGTCGTCATCCAAGTAGTCCAACAACTCGGGAAGAGAACAGAAATGGTCGAAACCACGTTGGCCGTTGGTGATTTGATCACCGCGATACCGAACTTGTATTACCAGCTGGAGAAGCCAATCGCCGTCATCCTCTTGATCACCGGCGGCATATCGGGCGCGTTCAGTCTGCACAGGGGATTCGGACATGCCGCAGGCAAGGTGATTGGCGGAATCGCCCTCGCTGCACTGGCTTTCGGGGGCTTAAGCCTCGCACACTCGATCGATTACACGGTGAACCAGCATGGTTTCAGCGGTCCCGTCGTGAACGACACCACCGGCTACCTCCCGTAGCCGCGGGATCTCGCAATGACAGAGGAGACGGCCCGAGTCTTCGCCGAGGTGCGTGACTTTCCAATCTACATCTCGCACATCGACGAAAACACCCGCGTGTGGTTCGCGCCGTGGCGGATCTGGGACGGTGCGACGGCACTCGCTGGGACGGCGCTGACCGTGTGGGCCACCTGGCATTGGCTCAATTCTGGTTTCGCCGCAGTAATTTTCGTGTGCTGCGGGGCCGCAACCGTGGGCGCGACCGTGCTGGCCCGCCAGATACCCATCAACCGGCCGACCCTACCGTATCGCGCATTGTGGCTGACGCACTGCATATTCAGTACTCAGCGTCGCACCACTGCGGGGGAGGGGCGATGATCACCTTCACCGACAAATGGTTATCGCCGCCCAAGGCGGTCATCGGAAATCTGCGTTTCAGCCACGGCGGGGTGTATGCCGAGTTCGTGTTGCGCGGCCAGCCGGGAGGCATGCAGCCATTCTCGCGTAAGCGCAAAATCGCCGAGGGGCATCGACCGCTGGTCCGCCAACTGCCCTCGGGGATGGTCTTTTCCGGCTTGCTGGCGCCCATCGACCCCCGCACCGTGATTCGCCGCATGGTGTCGGGCTACGAGGACCGCCCGGACTGGGTGCGTGAGGTCCGCGACTGGGAGCAGTACCTGCAGATCGAACCGTTCTACGAGCGCATCTTCTGGCTCACAGTGCCGGTGGATTCGGGCCTGGCCGGCCGCACCGGGGCAGGCCGATTGACCAAGACATGGGGTGCGGTGGTAGGGCGCGACGCCGACGATGACACCAGCCTGGAGGCTTATCGCGATCTAGCTGGCCAGATCGTCGCGAAGATACCCGAGCGGTTCGCGCCTCAGCCGGCCACGCCCCGCCAGATCCAATGGGTGTGGCGGCGACATGTGACACGGGGCGTCGACGACACTCCGTTTCCCTATGAGCCTGGGGGGCCGGGGCGGCTGGTCGCCTCCGACTTCGAGTCGGCGGGCTTCGACGAGGGCGATCAGGCCAGTCGTCGTTGGCGCTGGTTGCCCACCATGGCGCCGGTGTTGCGGGTGACCGCCGACGGGGCGGCAAGCAGCTACCAGGCATTGATGCCGGTGGCGCAGCTGCCCTCGGGTGGGCTGGCCTATCCACGCGCGGAGTATCTGCTGTCGATCGACGACGTCGAGATCGATGCCACCGCCGACTGGTTTCAGCACGTGACAGTCCGCTCGGCCGAAAAGGCCTTGGCACGCGTTGACTGGGCGCAGCGCAACCTCAACGATCAGTCGTTCCAGCGTGCGGGCCGACGGGCCAGTCACACCGACCTGGGTGAGCGCTATCAGGCGGCCGAAGACTATAACGCCGAACTGCGCTCCCACCGGCTTGAACGCGAAACCGAGTTCACCACTGTGATCGCCGTGGGCTCCCGGTCGCGTGAGCAGACCAGCCACGCGGTGCAGCAGCTTCACACCGAGTTCTCCGAATCATTGGAAACGGCACTCGCGCTGCCGCGCGGCGCCCAGCGATCCTTGTGGCAGATCGGCAATCCCGGCAGCGAGGAACGCGTTCCGCTCAGCCAGTTCAGCCACCCAACCACCACCAAGCACTGGGCGCGGTTTTCGCCGCTGGTTTCGTGCGAGCTGGGCAACGAGACCGGCATGCTGTTGGGCATCAACCTGGCCACTCGTCGGCCCGCGCCCGTGCTTGTGGATCTGGAAGGGGCCCCGACGCGGCGTCGGAGTCCCGGGATGCTCTACATCGGCTCACCCGGAGGGGGGAAGTCGCAGTCGGCCAAGAGAGTGGTCGACGCCTGGATCAAGCGCGGCGGTCAGGCCTCAATCAGCGATCCAGGGCCCAAACGTGAATGGGTGCCGGCATTGGCCCATCACGGCGATCAGATCGCGGTGATCGATCCCGGTCGCGCCGAAGTGTCGCTCGACGGGCTGCGGATCTTCCCGCGCGAGATCGCCGTCGAGCACACCCTGGACCACCTTCTGCCCATGATGGGCGTGGAGGCCGATTCCATAATCGCCGGCCAGTTACGGACCCTGCTTCGTCCCGATCAGCGGGTGGCCGACAGTACCGGCGGCCTTCTGCGTTATCTGAACTCGTTGACCGGATCCGCGGCGGACGAGCACGCCGAGCTGACCGCCAAGTTGAACATGTGGTCCACCGTCGACTACCTGAGGGCGATGTTCGACGACTCGCTGCCTGTCCCGCCGATCGCGGAGAAGGCGGCGATCGTTTGGCTCACCGCCGATTTGGAGCTTCCGAACGAAACCGAGACCGATGCGGTACACCTGTATCGGCGTCAAAGCCCGAGGGCGCGAGCAGGTTTGGCGATATATGGGATGATCGCCGCGCTGACGAGGGTCACCTATTCGACGTCCCGACGCCGCGGGGTGTTCGTCGCCGAGGAGGCGCGCCCGTATCTCGCTTCGCCGGTCGGAAGGCGCGAAACCTTGCGGACTGTTACACAGGGCCGCAAAGAAGGCTTCGGATTCATCGGGATTTCGCAGCGGGTGGAAGATTTCGACGGCATCGGGCGCGAGTTTCTGCCGCAGCGAGTGATCACGCCGTTCACCGATCCGGACTACGCTCGCGTCGCGTTCGAGTCGATCGGGATCGACCCGCGGGAATACCCGCAGGTGCTCGACACGCGCACCGTTGAGGGCCACGCCTATGCGTATTTCATCGACGAGCAAGGCCGCACCGGACTGGTGGATCTGCTACCCCCGGCCCAGCCGGAGTTGGTGGACGCGTTCGACACCACCGATATGGACGCACCGCGAGCGGAGTCGTCTGGCCGCAACGGTCAAGCGGGGGCACCGACATGAGCCGGACTGAGCGATTCGCCGCCTTTCTGTACGAGCGGCCCCGACTGCGCCGCGTCTGGCGGATGTGGTGCGCGTTGTGGTTGGGCATTTCCTGGGCTACGGCAAGTGCGCCAATTGCGGCCGCCGATCCGACGGCCCCGAGTCCTGGCCCCGACCAGGCGATGATGGCGTGGACGGGACTGCACGACAGTTACGGCGTGCCGGTGGCCGACTATTACGTGTCGACGGTTTCCCCGTTTGAGGCGGGGGTTTCTGCGGCGGAGTCGTCGTTCAGCATCCTGCACCCCGAAACAATCGGGAATGCAATCGTCGCAGCCTTCGAAGCGGCGCTGTCGAACTTTGCGGCATCAGGCTTTATCGCCCTCGAGTGCGCCGTGCTGATTTTCATTGGCGGAGTGGGGATTTGGTTCGTCAAGTTCGCGCTGGCCGCGCCGTGGCTGTCGTGGCTGGCCACGCTTGCCAATCCGTTTGTGAACAGCCTCAACGTGCTGACCGATCAGCTCTACGTGATGCCGATCGCCCTGTTGGTGTGCTGCCTGATCGGTGGTGTCGTCGCGCTGACCAAGGGTATGGGGCGCGGGCTGGGGATCATCGGTGGCGGGCTACTGGTCATCCTGCTGGTCTATTGGCTGATGCGCGACCCGGTCCAGGACATGATCAGCGATAACGGGATCCTCGGCATCGGGCAGCACCTGGGGTTCATGGTCGCCGAGGGCGCCGTGCACAACGGCCCGCTGGCGGCCGGTGGCACCGCAGCCCAGCTGGACGCCTTGGACAGCCTGTTGTGTGATGTGTTGCTGCGCGAACCGATTCAGATGATCGACTTCGGCATGGTCGTTGACACCAATCCGGTATGTGCGGACGCATGGTCGGCGGCGATCATGGCCGGGCAACCCGATGGACCCGCGCACGCGATGGCGCAATGCGCGCCAGCCGCCCTGGCCCACGCCCAGCATCTCGGTTTGGGCTCGGCGGGTTGGTTCCTCGTGGTGATTGCGGTGGAGCTGGTGGTCATGTCGGCCCTCCTCTACATCGCGGCTCACGTTGTGGGGATCGGGTTCAAGACGTTCTTCCGAGTGTTGGTGCTGGTGCCGGCCGCGCCGTTGGCGGTTGCCCCGGGTCCGACCCGGCGCTTCGCGGCTCACAGCGCGAACCGGCTGATCATCGACGGTGTGGAAATGCTTGCCACCACAGCGGGATTGGGAATCGTGGCGATCATTTGCGGTGAGGTCACCAGCGGCTCGGTACCCGGTCTGACGGGCATGTCCAGCCCGTTCGCCAAGTTGATGATGTTGTTGGTGTTAGCGGTTGCCGGCGCGTTCGGCTACCACCACATGCTGAAGTCGTACCGTCAGCGGCGAAACTTGATCAGCACGCTTGGTGAGTTCGGGAAGAACGTCCAGTACATTGACTACCTCCAGGTCACCGCGACGGGGCGTTCCCTGTCCGGGTGGAGGCGGAGTCGGTGGTATCACGACCCCAAGACCAGTGATTTGTGGCCAGGCAGAAATTCGAATTTGGACCCCAGCGACGACCAGGCAAGACGACCACAACCGGTCTATATCGTCCAGGACCCCGACACACCAGGCCGCAGCGGGCATCCGCCGCCCAACAATAGTCCGACCCCCTGGCCGCAGGCGCGACACACCAGCATTGGCGGGACCCAGGCTGGACGATCCGAAGGTACGGCACGCGGTGCGGCGCAAGCCGCCGCCACGGTCGTGGCACCCGAAGCAGTCATCGGAGAGGAAATAGCTACCGGCGAATTCGCCGCGGGCGCCGCGGGCCGTAGGCAGTCACCGGACGGGCCGGCTAGCGGTCACGCGCACCCGACGGCCGGACCGGCCAAAGGCGATTCTGCGTGGCCACGTTTCGAGGGAGTCCTTACTCCCGACGAGCCCGGCCTTGGTCGGTCCAGTCAAGGAGGCGACGCGGGCCGAGCTGGCGGCCCACCGCCCCAAGGCCCGAGCGGCGCTGCATCTGGGCGCTAATCGGGGTCCAACGCCGACGAGAAGGGAGACGAGAACCGCTTGAATCACAACGTTGCCTCGGACGGCTCTGACCGAGCCAACTCGTGTGTCGCCTCCGAGTGTCCAGCCGTGGTGAATGAGGCAGTACGCGACTCGTATTGGTATGCATCGCGACTCATCAACGTCGGCTGGTTGATCCGGCGCATAGGCACAACGGAGGACGGCGGCTTCTTCGTGGGTGAGACGCCCGGGCGACGGCTCGTGTCTGTTGACGATCATGGCCGCCAGCGCACCGATCCGGCTGTGCAATTCGCCAAGAGCATCACCGCGCTGGCCGCGGCCGGTGCGGCCGACGGTCGTGACTACCTCCGCGATCTGGAGCGCCTGCTTCGTCAGCACTCGCCACTGCGGCGCCCGGCATCGTTGACGTGGTGCACTTGGCATATTCCCGGTGTGCCGGCGAGCCTGCAGCCCATCCCAAAGATTCGGGCCGCCTATTGGTTTGCCGTGACGCTGACCGATGACTACGGCTGGCAGCTCTCCGAGATCGGAAAGCCAACGGCTGCCGGCGGATTCATCGCGAATATTCCTGGCGAGACGGTCGCCGTATATCCGGCGTCGATGCCTGATGATCACACCGTCGCCTCGGCATTCGCTCGTCTGCTGGCCAGCATGAGCATAGCGGAAGTGGATATCGTCGCAAGGCTCGTTCAGTGGCACAGCGGCGTGCCACACCAGCAGCGCTGGAGCCGCTAGAGTCCGCAGCGGCGCGTGGTTCCTCGCCCATGCGAGGGCTAGCGTCGATGGTCAGTCGGTAGTGCCTCGAGGGCGGCGATTTCTCGTGCGACCGCTTGAGTCCGCAGTCAATGTCAATCGCCCGTTCGTGTCATGGCCCACGCAGGCACGCGACTTCCAGCCGGACGGCTTCGGCCAAGTTGGAAGAGTCGCTGACGCTGACGTGCTGGTGCAGCCACGCCAGCGGCCTTGGTGCCCACCAGTTCAACCGTCCCAGCACATGCATGAATGCTGGCATCAGTAGCATCCGAACCAGGGTCGCGTCCATCAAAACCGCCAGTGAGATACCAAGGCCGAACATCCGCATGAATGACACCTTCGACGCGATTAGCGCGGCGAACGAGATCGCCATCAGCAGCGCTGCGGCCGTCACCACCCGACCGGTGTGGGCCACGCCCAGGGCGACGCTTTCATCGTTCTCGGACCGAGTCCGCCCTGATGCCAGCCAGTATTCACGGATGCGCGACACCAGAAAAACTTCGTAGTCCATCGACAGCCCGAATGCAAGGCAGAACAAGAGCACTGGAGCACTTGTTATCAGTGATCCGGTGGCCATCGTGCCGAACCCGTCCAAGTGTCCATCCTGAAAAATCCACACGAGCGCACCGAATGTTGCGGACAACGACATCACGTTGAGCAGCAGTGCCTTCAGTGGTAGGACAACGCTACCCGTCATCGCGAACAGCAGCCCAAGAGTGATCGCGCCGATGACCGCGAGCACCAGCGGAAGCCGGGACGTGACCGCCCTAGCAGCGTCGTGGTTGATTTGGGCCCAACCGGTCAGCTCGATGCCTCGGCCGCCGGGGGGTGTCACGGCGTGCAGCCGATCCAGCTGAGCTTCGGATGCCTTCGAGTACAGCGGCGCCGTGGAGTTGATGGTGAAGAATGCGGCGCCGTCGTTCAATCCGGTGGGGGCTGAGGCAGGTCCGACGCGCCGGCCCTTGACGAATGTCCCGCCGGGTGACGATACCGATGACACGTCCGCTACCAGTGATAGCTGCTCGGCATACCGGGTCAGCTCGTTTGGTGTCGCACGGGCAATGTCGGGAATCACAACGGCCACATTGTCCGATGAGTTGACGGCAAAATCCGTGCGCAGCTCGTCACCGACCTGGCGCGCTGAGCCCGCTCCAGTTAGCACCCGGTCATCTGGGTAACCCCATTTGACCCCGAGGAACGGGATGCCTAGGGCAAGTAGGAGCGCGACGATCGCTAACCCGATGGGAATCGCCATACGCATCGCGGACCTGGTCGAGCGGTACCAGAATGTCTGATCGGTCGGACGTGGTAGTGGCCTGCGCCGCCGCCTGAGCAGCCGGCGCGCGAATACGCGTACATCCGCGGAGTCGAGCCGCTCACCGAGCAGGACAATGGTCGCCGGCGCAATTACGACGGCGGCCACGGCCGCGAAGACGACCACCGCGACACCCGCATAGGCGAAGGACTTCAGGAAATACATCGGAAACAAGAACATTGCCACCATCGATAGCGCGACCGTAACTGCCGAGAACAGCACGGTCCGGCCGGCAGTGGCCATCGTGCGGACCAAAGCCTCGTCACGTGCTGCCCCGCCGGCCAGTTCGTCACGAAACCGACTGACGATCAACAGCGTGTAGTCGACGGCCAGCGCGAGCCCCAGTGCGAGGGCCAGGTTCAGGGCGAAGACCGACACATCGGTTGCGAACGTGACCCCGCGCAGAACCGCCATCGACCCAACGATTGCGATGAGACCGACTGCCAATGGCAGCGCGGCTGCCAGCAACCCGCCGAAAACCCACACCAGCACAACGAAACTCAGCGGTAGCGAGATGGCTTCCATTGTAAGCAAGTCTTTTTGGGTTTGATCGATGATTTGGACGTAGTTCATCGCCTCGCCGCCGGCCGTGACTTTGACGCCATTGCGCTCGTGTGTTAGCTGGGCCGCCAGGGCCTTGGCGTGCTTTTGTGCCCCGTTCTCACCTCCGGCGATGCCCCCGACGACCAGTCCTGTCTTGCCATCGTTGCTGATCAGTGCCGATTCGCCGAGCGGCGATGCCGTCCACGCCGACTGTACGGTGGTAACGAACGGCGAGTTCTTCAACTGAGCGACGAGATCGGCGCCTGCGGCCCGCGCGGTCTCACTGCGCACACCCGCGTCCGAGCTGACGGCAAAGACAATCTGCATGTCGCCTTGGCTGAACTTGTCCGACAGCAGCTGCGTCGCGTGCCATGATTCCGACGCCGGATCCCGAAATCCCCCCGCGGAAAGGTTCTGGATGACTGGAAAGCCGAAGATGGCGGCAGCTACCACAACTAGCGATGCGGCAGCGATGACTCGGCGTGGGGCGGCCATGGCCAGCCGCGTGATGGCTTGTAGCACTGTCGGTCCTGTCCATGTCGCGTCGCGGCGGTGGACGGTCCGATCGAGTCGCGCAGTGGGTCCATGACGTGATCGCTCGTCTCGCCGCTTCGACTAGCTCTCGAAAGCGGTTCGAGGATTGCGCTACCCGTGCTACAGCGAACGGGTCCCTGTATACGCTGGCGCACTAGGTAGATGCGCGACATCGGTATATCGCACAAGCCGATTCACGCCGCGGGTCTCCACGAGCTGACACATGGGGCCGGTCGTCCTTCGGGGCCTGAGCCGTCGCTGCGATACATAATGTATCATTGGCGGGTGATGTCGTCCTAGGCGGATCGCGTCGTGTGTTTGGCGTGTCCGCGGCGGCTTGTCGCGGGGGTTGTTGATGGACATTCAGATCCCGGCGGGGTTGCAGTGGTTGGCGTTTCTGGCGGGGTCGCGTTGGCCGGCCAGACCGGCCAGTGAGTCCGGAATGTGGCGCATCGGCGGTTACTTGAGTGCGGCAGCCGATGGGTTGGAGGCGTTGATTCCTGCGCTGGCGCGGACGCGTGCAGCGACTCAGGCGGTATTGAGTGGGCAGACCGCGCGGGCGGCTGATGAGCAGTTTCATCTGTTGTTCGACGGAGAATTTGCGGTGGCCAAGTTGATGGGGGCGCTGCGTGCGTTGGCGGACTTGGCCTCCGGTAATGGCACCGAGATTCAGTACACCAAGTTGGAGATCATCTCCACGTTGGGAATCACTGCCGAGTCGATTTGGCGTGCGGTGGTGGCTTTCCCGTGGAATCCGGCGGCGTCGGTGGCGCTGACCACGGCCACTGAGGAGGTGGCCGCGCAATCGATTGGTGAACTGGTGTCGATGGTGTTGTCCCGCATACAGGCCGCGCTGGTTGGCGCGCTGGACACCACGACGGTGTCGCGGTTGGTGATCGAGGGTGCTATTGCCGCGGGCATTGGGACGGGCCAGGAGCTAGGGATTGAGGCCATCCAGCTGGGTGAGGGGCGCCGCGAGGGCATCGATGTGGGGCAGGTCATGGACAGCGCCGTGTCCATGGGGCTAGCTGGGATGGCGGCCGGTGCGGTGGGCCCCGTGGTCAAAGAGATGGTTGGCAGCGCCGACCACCTAGGGATGCAAGTGGTTAAGGGAGCGGTCAGCGGGGTGTCATCGGCCACGGCGGCCAATTTGGTGGGCACCGCGGTCGGCGGTGGTGATGTGACCGCGATGACCTTCTTTGGTGGGGCCATCGGGTTGGTCGACGGCGGGGCGCGCGGTGGCGCTAGCCATGCTGGGTCGGTCCATCGACCCGCCGACGGCCGTGTGCCGGTCGGTGCACCGTTCGCATCTGACATCGAACGGGCGTCGGGAGTCGAGCCCGGTGCCGCGGCGGGTGCCGCAGCGGCCAGCGCCGGCCACGAGCACGTCTCAGCGTCCACCGCGGCCGCGCCGCCGGCCACGCATCCGGATCCCGTTGCGCGCGCTAGCGACTCCGCTGGGCCTCCCGAGGCTCGGGCAGCGGTATCGGAACAAACGGCCGTCGGCGGCAAGGCGGAGACCCAGGATGCCCGATCGCATCTCGAAACGCCTGCGGCGGCCAATCCAGGGGACGGGCACGGCAACCAGATCATGGCCGACACCGGCCATGCAGAGCGGGCGCCCGGGGACTCGGGAATCGCGAAGAGCGCGAACAATTTACCAACATCGGCGCCGAGGTTCTCCCCCGAAGAGCACAGAATCGGCGGCGGGGGCGACCCGAGGGATACCCGTCAGGTTGTGCCCGCGCACGCCTCCGACGTGGCGCCGCCGGCACCGAGAGCAGCGTTCGATCATGGCGCCAAAGCCGCTGTTCCAAGCCCGGATGGACGAGCTGTTGCAGGTCCTGTTGCCAACCTGACCGCCGAGTCACTCCGGGTTGCGGCCGCGCATGCCGCCGAGACGACCCTGGCCGAGGCGGGAATGCCTGCGGACCGGGCCGGCGGCGACCCTGTGGCGGGCAGGCACGTCGGCCCTCCGACGGATGCGGCTGGCACGGACCGCACCGCGCTGGTCCGCGACGAGGGCGGCGCCCGGTCGGTTCAGGGCGCGGGGTCCCTGGGGAGGGACGCGCGGGTAGTCGCCGTCCGCACGGACTCCACCAGGCCGCACAGCGGTCGGAGCGACGGCGCTCGACCCGGTGCGCACGGCCCAGATCGGCTGCGGCGCAGCGCAGTTAGCCCCGATATGCGCGGCAGGTTGGGTCGGGTGACCCGTCGCGTGAATGGCGCCCCCACCGACGTCGACGATCCACTCAGGGCCGCCAAAGCCGTCGGCCTCGTGGCCGGCAGTGATCACCTCACCGTTCGCGATGCGGCTGGTTCGTATGGAGGGGGCGGCCACGCCGAGGGCTTCGCCGAACAGCCGTCACCCGATCGCAGAAACTGTGTCGTGGCCAGCGGCGACCAGTTGACCCAATGGTACGAACTGGATGGGCGGGATTACCGCGTCTATGCCGAACCCGACCCCCGGGGCATACCGGCGGTGGTGATGTTCGAAACCACCAATTCCGCCGCTGATTTCGTCGAGACGTTTGACGCGGTGAAGGGGGGCTTTGCGGACCTGCCCGTAGGTTCGTCGGCCATCGTGGCGGTGAAGTGGAGGTGGTCGGCATGGGCGAAGTTCGTGAACTGGCTAAAGACCGGCTCGCTGGACGGCGGCCATATGTTTCTCGCACGGAAAGTGGGCCCGGACGAGATCCGCTTCGTCGACCCCAAGACCGGGGAGGATTCCCTGTGGCCCCCGCCGTATGGCGAAAGCGCGGTGCAGCGCATGGTGGTCGGCTACCTCGACGACACGGGCCAGGCGGTCAAGCCACTTCACGACAAGCCCGCTGACATCGCTCCCGCCCGACGCCTCGGCCGCGTCGCAGGAGATACCTACTACAACGACCCCTATGAAGGCGACGCGGAACGGGAGTACTGGAAGGCAGAGATCCGCAAAGCGGATCGCTTCGCGGACGAATGGCACCAAGCACATCTGGCGAAGGATCCGGTGCTGTTGGAACAATCAATGGATGCCATCGACGTCCTGATCGTGCATAACGAATTGACGGCCCGCGACGCGAACGGCGCATTGAAGAACTGGGAAAAGTTCAAGGGTCAGGCCCAGATCCAGGATTGGGAGCTGTACCTCGACCGTCCGGACGAAGAAGTCACCACCGGTGTGGGGGTGGTCGCACATTTCTTGAAGGGGTACTACGGCGTCCCGTCACGCGACCTTGGGGGCGGCGGTCCGCTCGGGACAGGAGGACAGGACCGGAACACAGGCCGGTCCCGCTCCTCAGACGATCCGCCCGGACCTGGCGCCTGGGTACGCGATCGGGATGGCACCTGGCGCCCTGGGCGCCTACCAGACGACTTCCGCCCGCCGAAGCCGGAGCCCAACACCTCGGGGGGACGCGCCACGGACAAGCCCGCGGCCGACTCCGGAGACGCGCGAAACCGGCCCGACGCCGGCGACAAACCACGGGATCGGCCTAAAGACGCCGGCCCCCCGCAGGGGCCGCACCTAAGCCCGCGCGAACGCGAAGTGCTTGCGTTGGTCGCCGAGAGGCTCACCGACCAACAGATCGCCGACCGATTGTCTTTGGGTTTGAGAACCATCAGCACGCATGTCGAGCACTCGCTGAGGAAGCTGGGCGTCGGCGACCGCATCGAGGCGGCGTTGCTTGCCCATCGGCTCGGCCTCATAAATCTACCGGCCCACGTGCTCGAAGCCTTAGAACGCGGACAATTGCTGACCCCCCGCGAGCAGGAGGTGTTGCCGCTGGTGGTCGCCGGACTTTCCGACAAGGAGATCGCCGATCGGTTGGTCGTCAGTGCACGCACCGCTGAGGTATTTGTCGGGAGGTTGCTGAGGAAACTGGGGGTCAAGAGCCGCACCGCGCTTGGGAGGGCCGCGCGCCAGCGCGGGATCGGAGGTACAGGGTCCCAGGCCGACGGCCCGCCATCGTTGCAGAGCGCCCCGACCCCCCGCGAGCGCGACGTGCTTGCACTGGTCGCCGCGGGCCGCACCAATAAACAGATCGCCCGCGAATTGCGAATCGCCCAGCGGACAGTGGAATTCCACGTCGAGCACTTACTGATGAAGCTGGAGGCCAAGAATCGCACCGAGCTGGCCGCGCTCGCGCGCCAGCGCGGCCTCGTGGATTAGGGGTCGTTTGCCGACCAGGAGCCGGGAAAGACTGCGGCGGATCGCGATCCGGGACGAACGAGACTGAGCCCTTCCGGGTAGCCTCCGGGCGCGCTCATAGTTTGTCTGAGTAGAGCGCTGCGGTGGTGTGGGTCTGACGGCGCTGGGTTCATCGTAGCTTGGCTCAGCTAATCACCAAGCGAACCCAGAGCGAGTGCACAAACCCGTCGCGCCCTGCACCCGTCCTTGCATCCAGCTGCGCGAATAGATCCGAACGGGATCGCACGGCGATCGTGGTGACGGCCTTACTGGGAAATGCCACACGATGGGCCCGACAGTATGATCGCGTACGTATATCCAACGCATCGGTACGAAGGCGTCCCTGCATGCGGCTTACCCGACGGGGGGTTCTGTCAGTCGTGTCTGTGCCAAGTAGGGACGGCTCGGGAGCGCCACCGGTGACAGGCGGTGACTTTGTCGGCCGAGAAAGGGAGCTGGAGCGAGTCCGTACGTTGCTTGTCGGATCTACGCGCCTGGTTACGCTGATCGGTGCGGGCGGTATCGGTAAGACGCGGCTGGCCACGGAAGTGGCCCGGACCTATCGACTGGCGCGGCGCGTGCCAATTTTCTGGGCGTGGCTGGCCAGGCTGGCCAAGGGCGCAGACGAGCCGGCGATCACGGACGCGTTGGCGCAGTCGGTCGTGGACATGGATTTTTCGAATCGGTCGGCCTGGGACGCGCTCACCGAGGCGCTGAACCGCCGCGATGCCGCGGGTCGCAGCCCGCAGACCATCTTGGTCTTGGACAACTGCGAGCACGTTCTCACCGGACTGGCCGGCGTCGTAACGGCGCTGTTAGAGGCCGTCCCAGGGCTGACAATCCTGGCGACCAGCCGCGAGCCGATCGGCTGGGTCGATGAACAACTGGTGCAGGTGCCTCCGCTATCGCAGAAGGAGGCGCTCTTGTTCTTCCGTCGTCGTGTGGAGCTGACTGGCCACAGCATCGTCGGAAAAAGCCAAGTTGCACTTGCTAATTCGATATGTCGGCATATGCACAACCACCCGCTCAACATCCGGCTGGCGGCCGCTCGGTTGCGACGGCAGACGCTGTCGATGATCCTGCGGGATCTGACTGGCGAAGCCGGGGACCAGAGGCTGCAATGGCAACCTGGACCGCGGGTCGGAGTCGATGACCGGCATCACCGTATCCAGGACGTGATCGCCTGGTCGTTCGATCTGTGCACGGCAAAGGAACAGTTGCTGTTCGAGCGGCTGTCGGTCTTCGCGCCGGGCTACGACCGCAATCCAGATGACAATCTGCCCGGTGCAGCGGTGGGAACCGAACTCGAGGCAATCCAAGCGGTTTGCGCCGATCCGGCTTCCGGCGGTGGGGAAGAGCTGATCTCCAGCGAGGAAATCCCTAATCTCTTGGATCGTTTGGTGGATCAATCCTTGGTGTCAGTAGATGTGGTGGCCGACACGGCGCGGTATTCGCTGCTAGAAAGCTTCCGGGTGTTCGCGCAACAGCGGCTGCGGCAGCGCGCATCAGGTGCGGAATGGACGCGGCTGAGCAGGCTGCATCGTCGCTACTACCGGGACAAAGTCCTGCGCGCCCAGGCCAGCTGGTTCAGTCCGGCAGAAAAAGATCTGCTGGAATGGACTCGGTCGGCGTGGGACAACCTGCGCGTCGCGATCAATGGCAGCCTCGACGAGCCCGAAGAGGCTGTCCTCGGTCTCCAGATCGCCAGTGGTCTGATCGCGTTTCCGGTGGCGTTCTTCAACGGGTCGTTGCGCGAGTCGCGGCAATGGCTGGAACGGGCCGTGGCGGCGACTTCTGATCTTGACCCACAACCCGTCGAGCTACAGGTTTCGGCCATGGCACTGATCACCTGGGTTAGCCTGGCCCAAGGCATGCACGAATACGCCGGGCACATGCTCGACCGTTGTGCGGCCGCCTGGCTATCCGATCCGGAAGCCGTGGACTGGCGACAGGATCCCGAGGCCGAGCTCGGACTACCTGCGCCCGTCGAATTCTCTTGGGGCACAGAGCTGATGCTCGTCGAATGCGACATTCGCGCGGTGACGGTACTGGGTCGCGCGCGCGAAAAATTCGAAGCCCTTGGTGATGCCGGCGGGGCGGCGATGAGCCAATTGTTCGAGGCGCTGTGTGCCGGCTTCCATGGCCCTCCATCAATGGCCATGGATATCGCGCGACGGTATCTCGATGCCGCCACCGCTGCGGGTGCTCGCTGGGCGCAATCGTGGGCCGAATTGGCCTGGGCACTTGCGCTGACCAAACACGGTGAGCCGGAGCAAGCTCTGAGTGTCGTGCACTCGGCGCTAACCGAGCAGGTCACGATGCGCGACAAGTGGGGCGCGGCCTGGGCGGTCCTGTTCCGAAGCTGGGCGTTGGCAAGGCTGATAACCGAAAGCGGTACCGCCGGGGCACGCGGCGGCGGCGAAGCGCAGACGTACGCGCAGGAGGTAGCTCGACTCCTTGGCGGTGCGAGCACGCTGCGAAGGCGACTCGGCGTGAACATTGCGAATCTGGGCCCCTTCGCAACGGAGACTGACCGAGCGGCGACTGTTGCCCGCAATGTTCTGGGAGAAAAGGCTTTTGCAGCGGCAGAGCGGGAAGGCGCGATGTTTCGACCCGAACTCGATGAGGTGACAGCATTCGCCCTCGGTTCACTGACATTTGATCGTCTTCCGGTAGAACACCCGGTTCGTCGGCATCATCCTTCGCCCTGGCAGGCATTGTCGAACGCAGAGCAAGATGTGGCGATCCTGGCGGCAGCAGGCTGGACGAATACGGAAATCGCCGCACGCCGGGGAAGTTCCTTCCGGACGGTTGACGCGCAGATGGCCTCGATTCTGCACAAACTCATGATCAATTCACGTGACGAAATCCGCGCTCTTACGCCCGCCGAGTTCCACCCCCGTGTCGTACAGGAAGTTGCACGCCGCCCCGATCCGCATGGCACGCGCGAAAATACGCGGCGAGGTTCTCGATCGAGAAAGCTGTAGCAACGAAGGCGGCGCCACTTGTGGCGCTGCGGGATTCATTGGGTTTTTCGGAGACCATGTCGGTGGAAATAGTGTTCTTTGGCACGCGCGTCGAGGAACGCGCCAACTCGTGCAGGTGCTACCACGCACTCAGCTAGGCATGGTCACGCGGCCGCAGCAGAACTCTGCATCGACCCCCCACCCAAGCCGCGTAGTCCTGTTCCGTCAATCCGGAGCCAGCCTGTCGCGCGCATCCAGAGACTAGCGTTGTCAACTCAGAGTTCCAATTGGCCGTGATAGCGACCAATCAATGCCCGGCGGGCGTGGTGCGAGCCCGGGCCAAATCGTATCTGTTACCGATGATTTGCGGCTACCTATGCAACCATGCTAGCTCGCGGGGGCAGAGCCCGCAGGCGGCACGTTGGTGAGGCGTCTAGTGCCGCTTGCGGGCTCTGGTGTGGCCCCGTCCGGCGTGGCATTGGAGCGACACGGGATTGCGATTTGCGTGGCAGGGAGGGTCGATATGGTCAATTCAGCGCGTTTGGAATACGAGATTGTCGGCGTAGACGCGGAAATCGGATCCCTAGTTTCGATGCCGGACTGGGCCGAGTGGGCGAGTGGCGACGGGACGCAACTGCCGTCGCCTGCGGTTATCCAGCGGGCCGTTGGATTGACGAGCAAGAGTTGGGATACGGAGAGATTCAAAGATCTAGGGGTAGCCCGCGACAGTGCTAGTCGCGCAATGGAAATGGCGGGTGTCGGCCCGTCGGAGATAGACGCGGCGATCATCGTCACCTGTACGCCCTATCAGATCATGCTCGATCAGGATTCGTTCCAGTTGCTGCGCGACCTCGGCATACCGGATACGGTGGCTCCGATCCAGGTCGGCGCCGGCTGCGCAGGATTGGCCCGGGCGGTGACATTGCTCGCCTCGATGACCGCACGGTGTGCGTTGATTCTCACCTATAACCTGGTCAGCGGTATGGCTCTCACGGATGGGGCGGTGGGGCTCTATCGGAGCAACAGGGCTCACCCGCTGGGACGCCATATGTGGGTGAGTCCCGCGCTGTTCTCCGATGGGGCCGCTGCGTTGGTGCTGCGTCGTGCACCAGAGGTCACTGGATTTAGTCTCTACTCGCGGGACTCGCATTCATTCGGTGACGAGCCAGCTTTCACCGATCCGATCATCCACTACCCGGGCGGCGGGGTGGCATATCCACCTGGCGGCCGGGATGCCGCGGAATTGTCGTGCTATGGCATCTCGCTCGGGGCCGTGAAGGAGTACTACACCAAGGGCATGATGCTCAACCACGAGGCATTGACTAAACAACGGCCGGGATACGTCGAGGAGGTTCGTCGCATCTACACCCACCAGGCCAGCCCGGCGCTGGTGGATGCGTTCGCGAAACTTGCGGCGCTGCCGGCGGATAAGGCACCGACGAATGCCCGTCGGCTGGGCAACTTGGTCAGCGCGAGCACGGCCCAGATGCTGCATGACGATGTGCAACAGGGCATTGTGCGGCCCGGCGATGAGGTTTGCCTTTCCGTGGTTGGCGCAGGCCCGGAGCGTGGTGCATTCATCCTGCCGGTCGCCGCGAGTGTTGGATGACGGCCGCCGCTGAGGCGTGGGCCCTCTACTTGGCGTGCACGGGGTTGGCTTCGAGCACAAGACGTTTCAGCTAGCCCAGCTGCTCACAGGGATTGGGTGATTTCATCTTCGAAAGCCGGTTCTCGAATACCACACCGCAGAACTGGTGCGAATGCTCCGTAATCAACGAGGTCTCTCAGTTGCGATCGCTCTGGGGCTTACAGGTATTCGAAGCCGGCGTGACGAAGTCTACGACTGTCCGTCAACTCCGTTGTTATCGGAAAACGACCGTGTGGTGTCCGTCGAGCAGCACCCGGTTGTCACAGTGCCAACGTACCGCCCGTGACAATGCTCGGGACTCGTTGTCACGGCCGAGTGCAGTTACCTCTTCGGCCGACATCGAGTGGTCGACACGTGCGACTTCCTGCTCAATGATCGGGCCTTCGTCGAGTTCACTGGTCACGTAATGAGCGGTTGCGCCGACGAGTTTCACACCGCGGTCGTAGGCCTGGTAATAGGGACGGGCGCCTTTGAAACTGGGCAGTATCGAATGATGAATATTGATCGCCCGTCCGTCCAACTTCTTACACATGTCGTCGGACAGAATCTGCATGTAGCGAGCCAGTACGACTAAGTCGGCACGATATGCCTCGACCAATTCGAGGATTCGGGCTTCGGATTCGACTTTGGTTTCAGCCGTAACCGGCACGTGGAAGAACGGCACGCGGTAGTTGTCTGCCAACATGGCCAGATCGGGGTGGTTGGACACCACAGCAGCGACCTCGACATTGAGGTCCCCATTATGTGAGCGGTACAGCAGATCGTTAAGGCAATGGCCGTATTTGCTCACTAAGATCAGAACCCGCTGCCTAAGCGAGGCATCTGTCAGGCGCCATGACATGGCGAGGTCCCTTGCGACCGGCCGGAAGTCGTCGGTCAGGCCTTCGATGCTGGTGCCACTGGCTGTGAAGGCAACGCGCAGAAAGAATATTCCCGATGTCGGGCTGGTGAATTGCTGGCTCTCGGTGACCGTTCCATCGTGTTCCATCAGGTATTTCGAGATGCGATAGATGACCTCGGGGCAGTTGGGGCACGAGAGTGTCAACACGAATCTCTTCGGGATCATTGGTCATTTCCATGTGTGATGGCCGGTATGGCCGACCTGCGGTCAGTCATGACTGCCGTCGTTCTCGACGCAGGTTGTGTCCGGCGGCGACAACATTCCGTAGCAGCCAAACATCGGTGACTGGGCCGACGCCCCCGGGAACGGGAGTCACTGCCCGCGCGCGGCCGACCGCGTCGCCGAATACGACGTCGCCGACGATCTCCGGCCTTTCCAGGCCTGGCTCGTCGATAATGTTGATCCCCACGTCGAGAACGATTGCTCCCTCGCGAATGTGCTCTGCTCGAATGAGACCCGGCACTCCGGCGGCCACGATGAGTACATCGGCGCGGCGGGTATGCCAACCTAGCTGATTGGCCATGCTGGCCAACTTGTCGACGGATTCGGCAGACGCTTCTCGCGCGTACGCCAATGAGATCGCGGGTTTGCCAACATTGTTCGATCGCCCAACGACCACGATTCGTGACCGCCGGTAAAACGACGGCCGATCCTCGCCCATACTGTCAAGCCATGAGTCCAAAACGTGGTACGCGGCGGCGGCAGCAGGAGGGACATAGCGTGGTGCCCCCAGCGTCAGCAGGCCGGCGTTTTCGGGATGGACGGCCTCGACATCTTTCAGCGGCGCTAGTTCATGGAACACCTTCACTTCATCGATGTGAGGCGGCAATGGCCGAAGCACCAGTATTCCGCTGATCGCAGAATCATCGTTGAGCTTGCGCACCCAGGCGATTAGATCGTGTTCAGCGGTCGTCGCTGGCAACTCGATGTTGCGATAGGGCACCGCGAGTTCCCCGCACAGCTTGGCAAGCCTACGCCGGTAGGTCCGAGCGCTCGCGACATCTCCTACCGATATCGTGGCCAGCCCGCATCCGAAGCCTTGCGTCGTATTTTCGGATCTCACTTGGGCTTTCAGTTCTCTGGCAATTTTACGGCCGTTGATGACTTGGGCGGTCATAGCTCACCTCCGAGGGATGTATGGATGGCGGTACATGTTTGATAGCTTCCGCGGCGGCAGCGGCGGCGCGGCTGTCCCCGGCTCCTGCCGTCACCGCGGTCAGCAACGCGCGGCAGTGAATGCATCGAGGGGCCAACCCTGATTGCCCGAGCGCACCCGCCTCGGCTGATCTCGGCAACGGCCGCGGCCAGGGGTGGGAGGATTCCAAGGGGATCGGCTGAATTTCTGATCAGCGCAGGAATTATGTTGTCCACTCTTTTGATCATCCGATCAATTACTACCGGTCGCGTAGGCGACGTCAACGAAGTTGAACTCACGACAAACGTTCCCACTCCCAGTGGCAGAATATCCGCCACAATAGAAACCCGCCCAATCGACTAAGGTTGCAGTTAAAAGGGCATCCCGCCTTGTCGCCAAAAGCGACAATAAAGCGGTTCCGAACATATTGACGGCTTGGCTGGCCGGCTACCATTCCGCCGAACGATGTTGAAGTGTGACGATCCGGGAGTAATCCAGGTTCTCTCGGTGCCCTGGCTAGTATCTTATGTTAACAGCAACACCAAAATGAATAAAAGAAGTCGGCTCTTCTTGATTTATCCATAGATCACCCCCAAGCAACCCAGCATTTCGGGTTAATAACTCCGGGTGGACGCACGGTCCACCATATATGTTCGTGCAACGCACCGAAAGCGATAGGTACCGCTTAAAATACCTACGCTAAATGAAACATAGTGTATCAAGCGCGGGCATGTCAATACCGATAGGTGAAAACTACCTTACCTGTAGCTAAGAAACTCGGAGCCGGGGTACATGATTTGCCTGTAGTCCCTTTCGGGCTATCTCGGCGTGGTCTGATGCTACATCGCTGGATTCTTGCAGGTCCGAAGATCGCCCGGATTGCGACTTCCATGTCATCATCTGGAACCTGAACGGCCATCGCGCCCGCCATCACGGGCTGGCGTGCTGGCTGGGCGGTCTCGATGATCACGCCGATGGTCCAGACGGCCACGGCCTAACGGCCTGGGCGGCGATGATCACCTTCGGTGAATGGGCTTGGCGGCGAACCGAATCCGGCGCTAGCGGAGTAAGCCGCTCTACGGCGTCCAGGTGTTGCTGCGAGAAGATCGTGGGTGCGGTCATGCGATTGGATCGCGTTGGCGGCCCACGCCTTTGCCGGATTGAATCGCTGGCAGGGGAATGCTCGCCGACGAAACACTGGCCTCGCCCAACCTGCCATCCGCGCCAGCCTGTCGCGCTGAGCTCAGATGAGGTTTATCGCGGTTGATGGTGACGCCTGTTCCTGACGGTTGTCGCCGCTGCCACACCGGAAGGGGTCCTGGTGCTCAGCCCCTACATGTGCAAATTTTGCGACGCCGCCAATTCAACTACGCGCCAGTCGATTCCACTCCGCGGGCGACAGGCGGTAGGCTAGGGTACCTGGCGCGGGTTTCGCTGCAATCGTCAAAGATTTGTAGGCTACAGCACCACCACGCCAAGATAAGGCGCGGACGTCAGCTACCACAACGCCTCAAGGGGTGGGGGCGGCCGGGCTACCGGCAGACCCTTGGCCGCCCGCGGGGGCGGGGCCGGCTACAGGACCTCCAAGACTCGCCGCGCCGCCCGGAGGCGCCGGCAGGCTTCCGGCGGATGCCGGTGCAGCCGGGTTTGCACCGGCGGGTTCCTGGCCCGGTGGGGGCTCGGTCGGTGCCGGGCTGGCGGCGGGAGATGGTGTTGTCGAGCCGCCCGCTGGCGCCGGTTGTCTTCCGGCGGGTACAGGTGTCGCCGGGTTCGCCGCGGCCGCTTCCGGGTTGCCCGATGCCGGGGTAGCCTCGGGAGCCGGCGTCGCTGGACTATTCGCGGGTAGCGGTGTGCCCTGACTTGTTGCCGGAGTGAGTGGCGCTGGGCTATTTGCGGGTACCGGTGTGCCTTGACTGCCGGGGACGGGGGCACCTTGGCTTGCTGCAGGAATGGGTGTTGCTGGGCTGCCAGGAGGGATCTGTTGACCGGCAGCAGGAGGCGACGCGGTCACGCCACCTGGGCTCGGCGCCGGCACACTCGCGGGAGCGGATGGCGATGCGCTGCCCGACCGACGCTGTGACGGTTGCGATTGCGACCAGGACGCCAACTCTTGGCTTCCTGAGCTGTACACGACGCGGTTAGGTGCGTCGCCAGTGACATCGAAAAAGACCTTGCCACTAGTCTTTTGGCCCTGGGCGAGGGTGGCGGGGTTGACTCCCTGGGGGGTGGCTACCTGGTACAGGGCGCGGTACGTCTGACCGCTCGGTGTGCGGGCGTTGAGGTTCGACACGATCGGGGTAACTGAGCCTTTGATGGCTTCATCCGTCACAGTGGCTTCCCAAAGGGTGCCCTGTACCAGATAGGGGATGGCGTCGGTGCTTGACTTAAGGTCGCTGACAGTCCACCCCTGAACGACGTCGCCGT